>CAZOMH010000206.1:0-7229 GCA_964580415.1 uncultured Nitrospirales bacterium | reverse complement strand
CACCCCGCCGTGCTGCGCATGATCAGCCGCGTTACCACGGCCGCCACGGCGGGCGGTATTCCCTGCGGCATCTGCGGCGAAATGGCCGGCGATCCCCTGTACACGGAACTGCTGCTCGGCCTGGGCGTCACGTCGCTGAGCATGTCGCCCGTCATGCTGCCGGTAATCCGCGCCGAGATCGCGTCAATCCGCATGGCCGACGCGCGCCAGGTGGCTGTCGAAGCGCTGGGCATGTCCACCGCCAGCGAAGTGAAGGAACTGCTGCACCGCCGCTCCGAGGCGCGCGGCACCGTGGACAATTACCTTTCCGTCGTCGAACGGGAGGGCTGAGGCGCAGCCGCACCATGACAACCCGTTCCGAACCGCGCCAAATCACGATCCTTGGATCGACCGGCTCCATCGGCCTGAGCGCCCTCGAGGTTGTCCGCCGTTACCCCGGCATGTTCTCTGTGGGCGCCCTTGCGGCCCACTCGAACGCGGATTTGCTCTATGGGCAGATTTGCGAGTTCCACCCCTCCACGGCGGTCCTTTACGACGGGCCTGCCGCCGCGCGCCTGCGCGCAATGAACCCGGGCTGCCGTGTGCTGTCGGGACCGGAAGGCCTGGAAGAGGCTGCCGCAATGCGCGCCGACACCGTGTTGTGCGCGGTTGTCGGCGCCGTGGGTCTTGCCCCGCTGCTTGCGGCCATTGACGCGGGCAACCGCGTTGCCGTGGCGAACAAAGAACCCTTTGTGATGGCCGGACGGCTGATCATGGAACGCGCGCGCGCGCGCGGCGTGCGGGTGCTTCCGGTGGACAGCGAGCACAACGCCGTGTTTCAATGCCTGCAGGGCAACGACATCCGCGACGTGCGGTGCGTTCACCTCACGGCGTCGGGCGGCCCCTTTTACGGCATGCCGCGCGAGGCGCTGCAGTTCATCACCCCTGCCCAGGCAATGCGGCATCCAACCTGGAAAATGGGCGCGAAGATCAGCGTCGATTCGGCCACACTGATGAACAAGGGACTCGAAATTGTGGAGGCCATGTGGCTCTTCGGCCTTCCGCAGGACCGGATAGAGGTGGTGGTCCACCCCCAGAGCACCGTACACAGCCTGGTCGAGTTCAACGACGGCAGCATTCTTGCCCAGCTTGGCGTGACCGACATGAAGACGCCCATCCTCTATGCGCTCGCCTGGCCCGACCGCGCGCCGTCGCCCGTTGCCCGTCTTGATTTGAAAACCCTTTCAGGGTTGACCTTTGCAGAGCCCTGTTTTGACGAGTTTCCCTGCCTGGCGCTGGCGCGCCGGGCCGCCGCGGAGGGGGGCACGGCCACCGCCGTGCTCAACGCCGCCAACGAGGAAGCCGTCGCCGCGTTTTGCGCGGAACGGCTTCCGTTCCTGGATATCGCCGGCGTGGTGGCCGCAGTGTGCGGCCTTTGCCCGGCGGAATCTTCGTACGACCTCGCATCGGTGCTCGATGCGGACCGCCGGGCCAGGGCCGCGGCGGCCGCGGTGATTGCCGAAATGGAACCGAGAACAACATGCTAACCATTCTGCTGCCGTTCCTGCTCAAGCTGCTCATCTTTTTCGCGGTGCTGAGCCTGCTCATCTTTGTTCATGAGCTGGGGCACTTTGTCGCGGCGAAAATGTGCGGAATCTATGTGAAACGTTTCAGTCTCGGCATGCCGCCGCGGGTGTTCGGTTTCCAGATCGGTGAAACGGACTACTGTCTTTCCGCCATACCGTTCGGCGGATTCGTGATGATGGCCGGACAGGAAGACGTGCCGTTGAGCGAGGAGGAGCGGGAAAAGGAATACGGTGGTGTGCCCGAACACCGGTGGTTCATGAACCGGCCCGTGTGGCAGCGGCTGATTGTGCTCGTCATGGGGCCGCTGATGAACCTCGTGCTGGCCGTCGTGCTCTACGCCGTCATTGCCCTGGTCGGCGCCCAGGTCCCCGAATCGGAGGCCATACCGCGGGTCGGCGACGTGGCGAAGGATTCCCCCGTCGCCGCCGCGCCGATGTTCCGCATGAACGGCGACGCGATTCCCGCCGTCTCCGGAGCGCCCGATGCGACGGGCTGGCAGCCGGGGGACCTGATCGCGTCGGTTGACGGGAAGCAGATCACGAACATTCAGGACCTTGCCATGGCGGCCATCCTCGGTGGTCCGGGCACGCTGCACGACATGATCATCGAGCGCGAAACGGAGGCGGGCAAGACGGAACGGTTCTTCTCGCGCGTGGCCCCCCAGGTGATTGACGAGAGCAAACGCCCCCGTTTCGGCGTGGCCTCTTTCGACACGGTGGTCGTCGGCGACGTGGCCGCCGGATCACCCGCCGCCGCGGCGGGGCTCAGGCAGGGCGACGTGGTGCGCCGTGCCGACGGCTTGCCCATTCCGCTTGTCTCCTTCTTCGATCACATGGAAAAACTGCCGGAAGGCGCCCAGACCTCGCTCCAGATTGAACGGGACGGCGCGCCGCTCACGGTTGCGGTCAAGCCGCACACCGTGGGCCGCATCCTCGGCCTGGCGGCCTATGGAGACATTGCCCGCGACGGCACGGAAATCATGGACAAAGGCACGCCTGCGGTGCGCGGGATTATGCCCGAACTGGGTGAAAAGACGGGGATCAAGCGCAAGGACAAGATTGTCGCGGTCAACGGCCAGCCCGCAACGCCCCGGGTGTTTCACGACCTGGTGGAGAAGGCCGCAGGCGGCGCGCTGGAACTGAAGATAGAACGGCCTGCCGTCATGTTTGGGCTGATACAGAAGGCGGAGACCAAGACCGTCTCCGTGAGCGTGGACGCCGTGCGCGACATCGGCATAACCCCGCAGCCCCGGACCGTTTTGCAGCGCTATTCCCCGGCCGCGGCCCTGCCCAAGGCCTGGCAGGAAAGCTGGCTGGCCGTGGACCGCACGGTGCGCACGCTCAAGGGGCTGGTTTTCGGCAGCATCAGTCCGAAGGACCTCGGCGGACCGCTGATGATTTACGACGTGACCACCAAGGCGGCCGCGGCCGGCTGGGACTGGCTCGTGCGGATAACCGCCTTCATCAGCGTCAACCTGTTCGTGTTCAACCTGCTTCCGCTGCCGGTGCTCGACGGCGGCCAGGTGCTGGTAACCATGATAGAAACGGTTCGGCGCAAGCCCCTGAGCGAGGCCTTCCTCGTCCGTTTCCAGCAGGTGGGCATCTTTATGATTCTGGCGCTGATGGTGTATGTCACGTTCAATGACGTGGTGCGAAAAGTCACGGAGATGATTCCCTGACCATTCCGGCGGGGCAAACCGGAGTGTTCCGGGAGCGAGAGGAGAGAAGATGAAACGTATTACCTGTAAATTTGGGGGCACCTCCCTGGCCGACGCGGCCTGCATCCGCGGGGTGCTGGCCATTATCCGCGCCAATCCCGACCGGCGTTTCATTGTCGCCTCGGCGCCGGGCAAGCGCACTCCGGAAGACAAGAAGATCACCGACCTGCTCTATGCGTGGCACAGCATTGCCCGCCAGGGGCTGGATGCGTCGGAACCGCGCCGCATCATTGAGGCGCGTTTTACCGAACTGGCCCGCGAACTGGGCGTGCAGTTCGACATTGACCGCCATCTCCGGGAGATTGCGGCTTCCGCCGGGGAATACGAGGCGCCGGACTACATGGCGTCGCGCGGCGAATACCTCAACAGCCGGCTCATTGCCGAAGTGCTGGGCGCGGAGTTTGTCGAGCCGGCGGAATGCATCAAGTTCAAGTCCTCGGGCGAACTCGACCCCGCCACCTACGACCTGCTCGGCGCGCGCCTGCACGGCGGCGGCATGTTTGTGGTGCCCGGCTTCTACGGTGCCATGCCCGACGGCAGCATCAAAACCTTCTCGCGCGGCGGCAGCGACGTGACCGGATCGATTGTGGCCCGCGCCTGCAGGTCGGACCTGTACGAGAACTGGACCGACGTGTCGGGCTTCCGCATGACCGACCCGCGCATCGTTCCCAACGCCCGCCGCATTGAGGAAATCACCTACAAGGAACTGCGCGAACTGGCCTATATGGGCGCCACGGTGCTGCACGACGAGGCGATTTTCCCCGTGTGCGCCGTCGGCATCCCGATCAACATCCGCAACACCAGGGACCCGGATGCGCCCGGAACAATGATCGTCGCGTCCCGCGTTTCGCAGGCGCCCGTGTGCGGCATTGCCGGCCACGCCGGCTTTACGATGATTAACATCGAAAAGACCCTGATGAACAAGGAGAAGGGGTTCGGCGTCCGGGTGCTCTCCGTCTTCGACGAACTGGGCATTAGTTGGGAGCACATTCCCACGGGCATCGACACCATGTCGGTCATTGTGCGCGACGACGAAGTGCGGGCCAAGGGCGAGTCGGTGCTTGATGCGATTCGCAACCGCGTCAAGCCGGACGAGATTACCATCACCCGCGGTCTTGCCATGATTGCCACCGTGGGCCAGGGCATGGCCCACCGTGTCGGCGTGGCGGCGCGGTTGACGGCCGCCCTGGCGCAGGCCGGCATCAGCATTCGCGTGATCGACCAGGGTTCTTCAGAGATGAACATCATCATCGGGGTCGAGGAAAACGACCTCCACTCCGCCATCAGGGCCATTTACGAAACGTTCGACAACTGGTCCTGACCGCCGAAAGCGGCCGGACCGGGAACGGCGACCCGAAATGACAAATCGACCCGACATTTTCCGGGCGGACACCCCCCCCAGCGGGGGCGTGCCGCCCGACTGGTTTGCGGCGGCCTTTGGCGGGTTGTATCCCGTGCTGTACGGCCACAGAACGGCCGAGACGGCCGCGCCGGAGGCCGAATTCGCCTGCGCACAGACGGGACTCCGGGCGGGGGACGGCGCGCTCGACCTGTGCTGCGGCGCGGGACGGCACATGGGCCATCTGTTGCGCCGCACGTCATGCCTCACCGGGGTGGACTATTCGCCCGAACTGCTGGGTCGCGCCCGCCGGACCCTGGGAAGCGGGGTGTCCCTGGTTCGCGCAGACATGCGCCGTCTTCCTTTCCATGCGCAATTTGACGTGGTGTTCAATTTCTTCACCAGTTTTGGCTATTTCCTCGACGAAGAGGACAACCGGCTGGCCGCCCGTGAAATGGCCCGGGTATTAAAACCCGGGGGGCGGTTGTTTATGGATTACATGAACGCCGAACACGACGTGCCACGGCTTGTTTCCGATTCAGAGCGCACTATCGGCGCGCGGCGCATTGTTGAGCGGCGCTGGTATGACGGGGCGTTGCGGCGGGTGAACAAGACCATGGAAGTGTTTCTCGACGGTCAACCCGAAGCCCGCCTGTCCGAATCGGTGCGCGCGTACAGCCGAAACGAGTTGTGCGCGTTGCTGGAAGCGGCCGGCTTCCGGGGGATTCGGGCCTTTGGCGACTGCGAAGGCCGCGCTTACGGACCCGGTGCGCCACGGCTCATTTTGCTGGCCATGAAGAGACAGGACGCATGAGCAAACTGTTTGAGGATTACATCACGGGGAAACCGGAAGTCCGGGCGTTGTTTGGCCGGACACCGGAATCCCTGTCGGCGCAGCCGCCCTCCGCCCGCGCCTGGGACCCGGCGCTGGCCGGGGCCCTGCGCGCATTGCAGCCGAAACTCGGCATTGCGCGGGACTTTCGCGGCGATGAGCCCGTAATCATCACCGGCCAGCAGCCGGGTCTGTTTCTGGGTCCCATGTACACCCTGTACAAGGCGGTCACTGCCGTGGCGCTTGCCCGGCGCATGCGCGAACGGCACGGTGTCCCCTGTGTTCCCGTGTTCTGGGTCGCCTCGGAGGATCACGATTTTGACGAGGTGCGCTGGTTCGCCTACACCACTTCGGACGGCCAACTGATCCGCGAGTTTTACACCCCCCGCGACGCAGAAGGCCGCGCGGAAGACATTGCCGGGCTGCCCCTGCACAAGGTCCCCGTGACCGGCGACCTCTTCCGTTTTGCCGAGCAGTTCGTGGCGCGGGCCGCAGGCTCCGAACAGACCGCCCAAGTGGCCGCGCTGCTGCGCGGCACACTGAAAGAGGCGGCCTCGGTTTCAAACTGGTTTGCCCGGGTCATGGCGGCTCTGTTCAAGGACACGGACCTGATCATATTCGCCCCGCACATGCGCACGGCCCGCGTGGCGGCCGCGCCGGTGCTGCGGCGGGAAATCGAGTCGCCGCTGGCCGTCACGGCGCTGCTGGGAAAAAGCGCCCGGCATCTTGAATCGCTCGGATATGCCCCGCCCATTCTCAAGGCCGCAAACGCATGCAATTTCTTTCTGATGGTGGACGGCCGCCGCAGAAAGGTTGTCTTCGAAAAGGGGCGCTTCATGCTGCCCGAAGAGGGCGGACTCAGTTTCGCCCGTGAAGAAATGCTTGCGTTGCTGGAGTCCGCGCCCGAGCGTTTCTCGCCTAATGTGGCGCTGCGCACCGTCGTGCAGCAGACGCTCTTTCCCGCGGCGGCCTATGTCGCCGGTCCCGGAGAAGTTGCCTACTGGGCGCAGTTAAAGCCGGTCTTTGATCACCACGGCATTACCATGCCGGTGGTCTGGCCGCGGTCGCGCGCGATCATGATTACCCCCAAGGAGCGCCGCAGACTGGGCGCCGCGGGGCTTGCCGTGGATGATCTTTTGCTGCCGGAGGAAATGCTGCTGTACCGGACGCTGGACACCGCCGTGCCGAGCCCCCTGTCAGGCGCGATGGAGCGGCACCGTGCCGCCGTGGATGCCGAACTGACGGCATTGGTTGGCGAGTTGGAAAAGACGGACAATCCCAACGCCGCGGCGCTGGGCGAGGAGTTGCGGCGGCAGGCGGCCCGCGGCTTTGAACGCATCGGCAGCAACCTGCGCCGCGGCGACACCCGCCGGATTGAGGACACCAAGAAACGGCTGACCCTCCTGCGCAACCGTCTGGCGCCGTTCGGAAAGCCGCAGGAACGGGTGCTGTCCCCCTTCAACTACATGATGTCCCAGGGACTTGGGTTCGTGGACCGGCTCCTTAAGGAACTGGACCCGGAGGATTGGCGGGTACGGGAGATAGAATGGCTATGAACGCCGGACACACCGTTGACGTGCTTGCCGTCGGGGCGCACCCCGACGATGTGGAACTGGGCTGCGGCGGTCTGCTGCACAAGCTGGCCCAGGCCGGGAAGCGCGTGGGCATTCTGGACCTGACCCGCGGCGAGATGAGCACGCGGGGCACGCCCGAAATACGCGCGGTGGAGGCGGCCAACGCCGCGGCCATTCTCGGAGTGGCCGAGCGCGCCAACG
>CAZOMH010000205.1:0-7234 GCA_964580415.1 uncultured Nitrospirales bacterium | reverse complement strand
GGCCTGCCGGGGACTTGCACCCCATAGATTCGCGCCATGCTTGGCACACCAAAAAAGCGGCGGCGGAGGGGTTAACCTCCGCCGCCGAGGGTTGGCTTACATTAAGCCCGTATCAGTCTAGTTCTCGCCAATCGGGGAGCTCGCCGCAGTGGCAGCAGCCGAGCCAACCAAGTTGAAGCGAATGACGCCGGTCTCGTTGACGAAGAAGCTGCGGTTACCGGTCGTCTGATACAGAGACGGATTCGCGTTGCAGGTAAATGTCTGAGCAACGCCGGCCATCGGGAAGAGATAGCCGTTTTTGCCGTTTGCGCCGGTCCAGTTGCCATCAAGGAACGCCGGGGTCGCATTGGTCAATGCGTTAAAATCAACCGCAAAGGTACCGTTGGCGGAGTTGTACGCATTCTGGGCGCCCAACACCGTGCGAAGATTACCAATCGCGGCCGACTCGTTCGACTGAATGCGCGAACGAAGCAAGTTCGGAATGGCGATTGCGGCGATAATCGCGATGATGGCCACCACGATCATCAGTTCGATCAACGTAAAGCCTTTTTTCATTGTGTCGTCCTCCAGTTTGTTTGACCCAGACTGTCGTTAACAGGGTTTGCATGCCCTGTCTTTCGCACTCAACTTTCTGTACCGCATGTAGCAAAGCGTGTGCCAAGGACATAGCGGTTTCAAGCGCCGCTTTTTCTTGACTTATAAAACCGTATAAACCGCAAATTTGCAGGTATTCGACGGATTTTGGCCAAATTGGCGCTAAACGCCGTCCACCAGCGCCAAGGGGGCGTGACAAAAATTGTCACTAAAAGACATTTAGGGTTTCCCTTTTTGTCACTTGCCGTCTCTTTGAGCATTCCGGCCCGGTTTTGACAGGGAGTTTCGATTCTTGAACGGGATAATTTTGCGACGATTGGGCAGCCAGAATTCCGGTATCCTTTGGGATCGGTGTCAGGTAAAGGGCCAAGCATTTCCAAATATACCTTATCGCCACGGAGACAGAACGAATACGCTGCTTCCTGCGAAAGGCGCGTCCGTCAACATGAACAACCAATCATTAATGTGGGACTTGTCATTGGCCGGTCGCACCGAGATTAGCGTCTCTGCTTGTCGGTTATGAAAGGTTCGGCTTGGACGGCCTCCAGTTGAACCATCAAGCTGCGTCCAACCTCGTTTTTCGGCTCGATTTCAAACACGGCGTCGAGTTGTTTCCGGGCTTCGTCAAACCGTCGCAGCCGTATGAGTACATTTGCCAAATTGAGTCGGACGCTGGTTTGGGCAGGGTCCATTTTGAGTGCGATGCCGTATTCCTTGAGCGCCTCGTCCCACTCGCCCTTGGCGGCCATGAGGTTGCCCATGTTATTGTGGGGGTCGGCCAATTCGGGGGCCAGTTCGATGGCTTTCCGGCAGTGGGTCAGCGCCTCATCCAGCCTGCCGACCCGGGCCAGGATACCGGCCAGATTGTTGTGCGCTTTGGGGTGGCCGGGTTTCCAGTACAGGGTCCGCCGGTAGTACGATTCCGCCTCGGCCGGCTGGTTGAGCGATTCCATGACCACGCCCATGTTAAAGAGCCCTGTGGCATCGTGCGGGTCGGCCTTGAGGGCAAGCTCGAACTCCTGCCGCGCGTCGTCAAGATTGCCGTGTTCCACCAGCCCCACACCAAGGCTGTCGTGGGCCACCGCATTGCTTCCCGCCACGGCCAGGTCGCGCTGGAACAGCGCCTGGCTGTCTTTCCAATAGCCTGTCTGGCGGAAAGCGGCGCAACTGAGCGCAGCCAAGGCAAGCACGGCACCCACCGTCACCAGTTGTGCGCATCGCGGCCCCCGGCTCCTCACTTCGTCCAAACTCCAGGCAACCATGATGAAAATACCGACAAGCGGGATATACGTGTACCGATCCGCATGGGAGAAGGTGCCTATTTGCACCAGTTGAATGACTGGCAGCAGCGTCCCGAGATACCAAAACCATCCGACCGCAAGGTAGGGGCGGCGCCGGACATTGCACAGGCAGAGCAGCGTGATCAGGGCCAGTATCACGGCGGCCCCCGCCACCTGTCCCATGGGACGGGCCAGCGGATGCGGGTAGTAGACGGCCAAACCCGAAGGCCAGAGTGTCTTTGCCAGGTAGAGGACATAGACGACCACGGCATTGGCGCATCGCGCCGCCAGGGGGAGCTTCTCGCCAAAACTGAGGTTGTTGCCGTGCGCCTGCATCAGGAATGTGGTCATGCAAAAAAGTGCGGTGAGCAGAAAAAGGGGAATCTTTTCCACCACCAACCAGACTGTCCCGCGGGCCATGCCGCCGAATGAACCGGAACGGTCCAGACGGTTAAGCGGCCAGTAGTCCAGCAGCAACAGGACGAAGGGCAGGGTAACCACCATGGGCTTGGACATCAGCCCCAGCAGGAACAGGAGCGCCATGACAAGATACCGAACCGCGTTGGGGCGCTGCCGGTACCAGGCATAGCCGCCAAGGGCGGCGACCCAGAAAAACATGCTGAGCACGCCCTTGCGTTCGGCTATCCAGGCCACCGATTCCACGTGCAGCGGATGAACGGCGAACAGGGCGGCCACGAAGGCGGCCGGCCACCGGCGGCCGGTCATGCGCAGAAGCACGAGGAAGAGCAGCACGGTGCCGAGTGTGTGCAGAAGGAGATTGGTCAGATGGTGGCCCCATGGATGCAGCCCGTAAAGTTCACAGTCCAGCATGTGGCTGAGCCAGGTGAGCGGATGCACGTAATTGGCCGTCTGCGTGGTGACCGCCCAGGCAATATTGGCCCAGCTCAGTCCCGCTTTCACATGGGCATTTTCAAAGACATACAGACTGTCGTCGTAGGAAACAAAGTCATGCCAAAGCGTCTGGCCGAAGATTGCGGCGCAGACCGCCGCCAACCCCAAACAAATCGAGACTGTTCTTATTGGTTCATTTCTTGCCTTCATGACAGAAACAACATTAAAGCACTTGAACCTGTTTTCGCAAGGCGGAATTGGAACGGTGTTTCACCGCTGGGTTCAGTCCCGCGGGGCGATTTGCGGCGTGCAGACGGGAATTGGACACCGCTCTTTGCGCGCGTTGGATTCTTCGTGACATGCTACCGCACGGCCAACGGGGATGGGGACCCTGTCTCGCCAATCATTTCTTTCGCAAACTTGTTGCCGGGGTCGATTTCCAGCACTTTTCGGAGTTCCTCCAGGGCGGATTCCTTCCTGCCTGTCTGCATGAGGAGGTTGGCCATATTGAGGCGGGCATTGAGGTATGCCGGATCAATTTCAAGCGCCTGCCTGTAACGGGCCAGGGCTTCCTCCATTTTGCCTCCCGCCGCGAGCAGGCTTGCCAGATTGTTGTGCGCTTCGGCGAAGCGCGGATTTTCGGCAATGGCCTGCTCGTAGAGCGCGACAGCTTCGTCCTGCCTGTTGGACCGGGCAAGTATTCCCGCAAGATTGTTGAGCGCCTCTGGAAAACCCGGTTTCCATCGAAGCGCCCGGCGGAAGAGCGCTTCCGCCTCCGCGGTTCGGTTCATGGCCGTCATGATTGTGCCCAGGCAGTACGCCGCCTGCGCGTCATGGGAATAGGCGCGCAACACCCTGCCGTAGTATTCCGAAGCCTCCCCGAGTTTGCCCTGGTCGGTCAGCATCTCGCCCAGGGCCATGCAGGCTTCCCTGTTTCTGGGATTGAGCCGGAGGAGTTTCCCGAAAACATCCAGTGCTTTGCCGGGGTTTCCCATGGCCAGCCAGTACCCGCCCAGATCACTGAGGGCGCGCGCCGATTCGGGATCAAGCGCCACTGCTTTTTCGTAATAGGTCCTGGCCTCGTCGTATTGCTTGAGCTTCAACAGGGCGGCGGCCAAATTGAGATTCGCCGCCAGGTGATTCGGGTTGACGGCCAGCGCCTCCCTGTGTTTTTGTGCGGCTTCAAGGGGTTTGTTCTCCTGGTACAGGAGCAACCCAAGGTTGTCGATGGACCGGGTGTAGCGGGGGTCGAGTTCGAGCGCCCGGTTGAACTCCTCCCTTGCCTCATCCCGTCTGCCCTGATCGGTCAGTGCGGCCCCGAGATTGTTCCGCGCCAACGGATTGTCCGCCGTCACATCCAATGCGCGGCGAAAGAGGGTTTCGCTGTTCTTCCAGTAGGCGGTCTGATGCGCGGCGGCGGCCGTGTATGCCGCAACAAGCAATGTTGCCGTGGCAGCCACGGCGGGCACCGGTATTCGAAACGATTTCCGCAGGTCATCCAATCCCCAGGCGGCCATGATGAATATGCCAATCAGGGGGATGTAGGTGTACCGATCCGCATGGGAGAAGGAACCGGCCTGGACCAGTTCGATGACGGGCACCAGCGTTCCAAGATACCAAAGCCACCCCACAAGCAGATAGGGCCGCCGGCGCGCTTCGCGCAACACGAGCAGGGTGATTGCCGCCAGCACAACAACGGCCCCGGCAACCTGCCAAGCGGGACGGGAAAGCGGATGCGGGTAGTAAACGGCCAGCCCGAAAGGCCACGCGGTCTTTACGAGATACAGCACGTAAACCACCAACGCATTGGCGCAGCGCGCGGCAAAAGGCACCTTCTCACCGAAGGCTAGATTGTCGCCGCGCACTTGCATGGCAACCGTCACCCCGCACATCGCCGCGGTCATGAGGAACAGCGCTGTTTTTTCCGCCGCCAGGCCGGTCATTCTCTTCGCCATGCCACCCAACGATGCGGTGCGGTCCACGCGGCCGAGAGGCCAGTAGTCCAGAAGCAGCAGCACGAACGGAAAGGTGACCACCATGGGTTTTGACAGGAACCCGAGCAGGAACAGGAGCGCCGTGGCCAGGTACCGCCAAACGCCCGGGCACCGGCGGTGCCATGCATAGGCGCCGAGTCCGGCGGTCCAGAAAAGCATGCTCAGCACGTCTTTGCGTTCCGCCACCCAGGCGACCGACTCGACATGAAGCGGATGAACGGCAAAAAGGGCCGCGGCCAGCGCGCCAGGCCAAATACCGCCGGTCATACGGGCAAGCACGAGAAAGAGCAAAACGGCGTTGAGCGCGTGAAAGAGAATATTGGTGAGGTGGTGTCCCCAGGGCCGCAGCCCGTAGAGATCACAATCGAGCATGTGGCTCATCCACGTGAGCGGATGCACATACATGGCGCGTTCTGTCGTAAAGGCCCATACGGCATTGGCCCAGCTTAATCCTGCCAGCACGTGCTGGTTGCCGGTCACGTACAGCCCGTCGTCATAACTCACGAAATCGTGGCGAAGCGTCTGGCCGTATATGACAAAGCAGCACAGGACAAGACCGGCGCATATCAGCCCCTTTGGGCGGTTCATGGCGCCTTTCCTTCCGGCGCGGACGGTAATGTTTTCTCCGCATCTGCCCTGTTCATGAGCTCCCGGGCAGACGTGTTGGCCGGGTCGGCTTCGAGCACCTTCTTGAGCTGCGTTTCGGCCTCGGCGTTTCGATGGTTCTCCAGCAGCAGATTGGCCAGGTTAATGCGGGCCTGGGTGGCATCCGGAAGCAGCGCGATAGCCTTGAGAAAGTGTTCCACCGCCTCGTCCAGATGCCCGGAACCGGCCAGCAAAATCCCAAGATTGTTGTGTGCCGGCACAAATTCCGGGTTCAACCGAAGCGCTGCACGGTACCTGTCGGCGGCCTCCGCGGTCCGGTTAAGGGCTGTCAGAATCAAGCCGGCATTGTACAGCGCGTGCGGATCGTCGGGCGCGGTCTGAAGCGCCTTTTCGTAGAAGGGCAGGGCCTTGTCGTACAGTTTGTCTTTCAGCAGGACGCTTCCCAGCGACAGGTTCGTTTTTCTGCCGCCGGGCTCCATTCGTGCCGACTGCACGAAGAATGCGGACGCTTCGTCCATGTCTCCCAGTGTCATGCAAAGGACGCCAAGCCTGCAAAAATCATCCACGGACTTGTCCTGTTTCTTCATCAACGCGGCGCGTTCGGTTTCGAGCGCATCCAGTGTGTTCAAGTTCTTCAGCGCGCGCCTGAGATTGTCGCGGGCAATGGCAAATCCCGGCTTTATCATCAGCGCCTCGCGGTGCTTGGCGGCGCCCGCCTCATAGTCCTGCTGGTCCTGCAGGAATTCCGCAAGGTGTTCGATGGCCAGGACGTTCAGCCGGTCAAGTTTTATGGCCCTTTGATACTGTTCCAGGGCTTCTGCCCGCTTCTTGTTGGCATACAGTCCGGCGCCGTAATTATCCACGGCAAAGGAGTTCTCCGGCGTCACCTCCAGGGCATGGCGAAAGAGGGTTTCATTGTTCTTCCAGTAAGCGGTTTGGATTGCGGCCGCAACCGCGAGTCCCGCGACCACCGCCGTCACCACGCTGGTCACGGCCACCGCGGGAACCCGTCGCGACTGACGGAACTCGTCCAACCCCCAGGCGGCCATGATGAATATGCCGATGAGCGGAATGTAGGTGTAGCGGTCCGCATGGGAAAAGGTGCCCGCCTGCACCAGTTCGATTACCGGAACCAGCGTGCCCAGGTACCAGCACCAGCCCACGATAAGATAGGGACGACGGCGAAATTCCCGTATCGAAATCGTGGTAATGGCAAAAAGCACCAGCGCGGCACCGGCGATCTGCCATGCCGGACGCCCGATGGGGTGGGGGTAATACACAGCCAGTCCGAAGGGCCATACGGTTTTGACCAGATACAGCGCATAGACCACCAATGCATTGGCGCAGCGGTTGACAAAGGGAACCTGCGCCATGAATGCAAGATTGTTGGCGCGAAGTTGCATGGCCAGTGTCACGGCGCACATTGCCGCAGTCAGGAGGAAGAGGGGTGTTTTCTCCACGACCAGCTTTGCCACCTGGCGTGCCATAACGCCAAACGGCACCCTTGTGTCCACCCGTCCGAGGGGCCAATAGTCAAGCAGCAACAGCACAAAGGGAAAGGTCACCACCATGGGTTTTGACATGAAACTCAGCAGAAACATCGCCGCCGTGGCTGTGTGGCGCCCAATGCCGGGGCGTTGCCTGTGCCATGCATACGTCCCCAGCCCGGCGGTCCAGAAGACCATGCTCAGCACGTCCTTGCGCTCGGCCACCCACGCCACCGATTCCACGTGCAGCGGATGAACCGCGAACAGGGCCGCCGCGAGGGCGCTGGGCCAAATGCGCCGGGTCATGCGGGTGAGCACCAGGAAGAGCAGCACTGTTCCCAGGGCATGAAAGATAAGGTTGGCGAGGTGGTACCCCCAAGGGTTCAGCCCCTACAAGTCACAGTCCAGCATGTGGCTCAGC
>CAZOMH010000204.1:0-7285 GCA_964580415.1 uncultured Nitrospirales bacterium | reverse complement strand
ATCCAAGACCCATGGTGGAGCATGCCGGCGCGCGACAACGCGCACTGCTTGCCTATGCACAGGTGCGTCAAGACCGCAAGACACGGAAGGAAAAATCGCAATGAAGAATTTCACCATAAACACGGCCATGCTGGCCGTGAGCATAGTGCTCGTCATGGCGGCGGCCTCGGTCGGTGGCCTCTTCGGCATCGGCGACTGGTACAAAACCCTGGTCAAGCCGTCCTGGAATCCGCCCAATTGGATATTCGGCCCGGTCTGGTCGATGCTGTACCTGATGATGGCAGTGGCGGCATGGCTGGTTTGGCGGAAACGGGGCACGCGCCCGGTGGGGCTGGCGCTGGGTCTGTATGCGGCGCAATTGGCGCTCAACGGCGCATGGACGGCCATCTTCTTCGGTGCCCACCGGATGGGCTGGGCCTTTGCTGAAATCGCGCTGCTTGATGCGCTCATTCTGGCCTGCGCCGTCACCTTCTGGCCCGTGAGCCGGACCGCGGCGCTGATGATGGTGCCTTGCTTCGCCTGGGTGAGTTTTGCCTCGTTCCTGAACTTCACCCTCTGGCGGCTGAACGCATAGTCCGCGTCATATCTTGACGATCATCCGGTTGTTGTACAGATAGCGGGCGACAACCCAGCAGCCCATATAGAGAACCCCAAAGGCGGCGAGCGCCGCGGGGGCGCTGCTGCTGAAAGGAATAATGCCGCCATGAATGTCGGTGTACATGCCGTGAAGCATGTAGATCACCAGCGGGTTGGCGCCCACCACGGTGAGCGTGGGCACTTCGATGCCGCCCCGGTCGCAGAGCAGGTAGAAGGGGAGATAGCACAGAAATGCGATGCCCGTGGCAAAAACAGGATAGGGCGCCGTCATGGAATGCTGGGAGAAACGCCAGAAACTGGGGTCATCCGGCCAGACGGCGCGCATGCCGAAATGCAGCGCGCAACCGGCCGCACACAGGCCCGCGCCCCAGCCAAGGCATCCGCGCACAATACCCTTTGGGTCCCCGTTGGCGACAAGATCGTAGATGATGGTGCCGAAGAGCAGGCTGAAACACCAGCTCAACGGGCCCAGCGGGCCGCCGTCAAAACTGTGCTCCATGTTCCACGCGCCATACCCCGTGGACATGAACAGTATTTGGTACAGGACCGCATAGAAGCACGCCGCACCGACGCGCCAGGCGGTTCCCAATCCCATAAAGGGCAGCGCAAGAATGCCGGAAAGGCCGATATCGACCAGCGCGTCCCACCAGCCGCGCCAGTTGAGCGGGTCGTAGTACACGATGCCAATCACGGTCAGCAGCATGTAGCGGCGCAGTCCCAGCCAAAGCGCCCGGCGAAGTCCCAACTTGGCCCGGTTGCGCAGGAACGACAGGCGAAAGCCCACGCCGGCCACAAACAGGAAAATAGGCGCGATGGTGTCCGCGTAGGTAATGTATTCCGTGTGGTGCTTGAAGAACTCGGGGATATTGTCAAAACGTCCAAGGAAATTCACGAAGATCATGCCGAAAATCGTGTAACCCCTGTACTGGTCAAGGGATAGGATGCGCCCCGCAATGGGTGTTTTGTCTGTCATGGCGGACACAACTCCGATAGGCCGTCGTCGGTCACCCCTTATACCCCATGTCGGTTCTAATGATAGCAGTAAAGGGGGAATGAATGCATTGGACCGGCCATACCGCAACCCGGTGACATCCCCTGAACGGGAGGGTATGTCCGAAGAACGTTCTTTGCCACAATCTGTTATACTGAAGGTGTTTTGAGAAAACGATCATGAATAGGATTTTCTCCATAGTGCTGTTCATCCTCCTTGGCGGCGTCATGCTTCCGGGGCAGAATGCGGTATGGGCGCAGGACGCGGCCGGGACCACACCGACGGCCACCGTCTATGAAGTGGACCTGCCCGATGCGGCCGCCTTGGCAACCCTGGCGCAAAGCGGGCTCGATGTGTCCAATGTGCGCGGGCTGACGGCCACGGTCTACGTGCGCGAGTCGGAGCAGGCGCAGCTTGCCGCGTTCGGCTGGCCGGCACGGGTCGTGGGCGTTGATCCCGAACCCGCCGGCAACAAGCTCATCAACGGATACCGGACCGACACGGATATCGGCCCCCAGTTTGCATCATGGCAACAGTCTTATCCAGAGCTGTGCCGCTATCAGTCGATTGGCAAGTCCGCCGGCAACCGTGACCTCTGGGCGATCAAGATCACGCAGGACCCGGACACGGCGGCGGACAAGCCTTCGGTGTGTTATATCTCGACCATCCACGGCAATGAGACCCTGGGCGTGGAAATGTGCCTGCGCTTGTGCGAGCTGCTGCTCACCTCCCACGGAACCGACCCGGACATCACCGCGCTGGTCGACAGCACCGTGATCTGGGTGCTGCCGCTGATGAATCCGGACGGCATGCACAACAGTTCCCGGTACAACGGCAACAATGTTGATCTCAACCGCAGCTTCCCCGTCTACGGCACGGACTTCACCACCACGCTGTTTGACGGCGAACCGCTCGGCGACACCGGCAGGCAGCCCGAGACGGCCGCCGTGATGCGCTGGTATGCGGAGCAGGAATTCACGCTCGGCGCGAATTTCCACGGCGGCTCGGCGGTCGTCAACTATCCTTACGACAACGAACCGGGCGTGCCCAGCGGAGTGGCCGCCATATCGCCCGACGAAGACCTTTTCGCCAACATTTCACTGCGCTATGCCAATCTTAATCCCACCTTGCATTCGAGCACCGAATTCGCGGGCGGCATCACCAACGGCTGCGCATGGTACATCGCCGTGGGCGGTCTTCAGGACTGGACCTACCGCTTCCTCGGCAGCCTGCACGTGACCATAGAACTGGACTACACAAAGTGGCCGGCGGCAAGTTCCCTGGACAGTTATTGGGCCGACAACCGCGACGCCATGCTGGCCTATCTTGGGGCCGTACACATGGGCGTGCGCGGACTGGTGACAGATCGTGCCACCGGAACGGGCGTGGCGGCAAAGGTGCTCGTGCAGGACAATGCGCAGCCCATGTTCGGCCACGCCGGACTGGGAAACTATCAGCGGCCGCTGCTGCCCGGCACCTACAACCTGTCCTGGACCGCCCCGGGGTACATCGCCTATCACGTGGACAACATTGCCGTGACAAAAGACGCGGAAACCCGGGTCAACGTGGGACTCTCCGACGGCGACGTGAACGGGGACGGACAAGTCAACTCAGCGGATATCCAGTTGGTCATCAACGCAGTGCTGGGCCGGACGTCCACCGTCACCGTGGACGCAGATGTGGACGGACGCGGCGTCTCAGCCACGGACGTGCAGTCGGTGGTGAACATGGCGCTCAACCGGGGCTGACACCGCTGCGGCCACGAATCCCCCCTCCTTCTTCGCCAAACATCTCCGCCAGTTTCCCCGGCACCGCCTTCTGCGTGTTGCCGGGCCTGTTTTGCCCGGACTCTTTCCAGCCACAATCTTGCCCGGCCGCACCAGGAAATCTAAAGTTCCGCGAAGACTGAAAGGTCGCCATGTCTGCCATCGGTGCCATCATGCGCAGACCGAGCGCGCCATCCTTAGGGGACCGGTCTATACTGATATGCCTTTTATGACGGGCATCGGTAGTATGCCTTCCGGGATGCGCATCCCACGGGATACGCTCCATAACCCCGTTGGGGAAAAACGGGCAAATGACAAGCCCCACATGAATGATTGGTTGTTCATGTTGACGGACGCGCCTTTCGCAGGAAGCAGCGTATTCGTTCTGTCTCCGTGGCGATAAGGTATATTTGGAAACGCTTGGCCCCTTATCAGCGGAAGACCATTTGCCGCCTGTGGGAAACCCCTTCAAAATACGCTCAAACCGACTGAGAAAAGACTTGATCTCGGGACACGTTGTCTTCCGGGACGTGACTTTGTTTTCCGGTCTTTTGCCCGTTTCGGTTGTATCTTTCACAGTGGCGCGGCAATGATTTTCGCGGGTTTGCTGTTGTATCTTTTCCCGCTTGTAAGAGTATTCTCTTTCTGTGGTATACTCACCCGATGCGCTCAGAGATTGTATTAGCCAACCGGGTCCGGATATTCCGTCAGTCCATGGGGTTGACTCAGGCGGATTTGTCGCGAAATGTAAATGTGACGCGCCAGACTATTATAAGCATTGAAAAAGCCCGCCTAAACCCGTCCATCTTCCTCTGTTTGCGTCTTGCGGAGGCCCTGCACTGTACCATAAATGACTTGTTTTATCTTGATATAGACATGCAGAAGAATTCCCGCGCCCAGGGCGCTTCCGCCGACGCAACGGCACTCCCGCTCGCGCAGAACGGCTGACATGAAGTTCGCCCGTGCGGGCCGCGGACTGCAACGGATGGCGGTTTTCCGGCGGGTTATTCATCCATTCTGAATGCGTCGGGATAATGCGTGATCGTCGCTTTGCCATGCTCGGGCAGGATCACGCCGACCACATCGAACCGGAAATACCGCTCCGGGTCGGGATGACGGGAAAGATACATGCGGGCTGCCGCCCGCAGATGCCGCCGTTTGGGATACGTGATGCTGTCCTCGGGCGGTATCGGATCGGCACTCGCCCGGGTGCGCACCTCGACAAACACTGTCGTGTCGCCGTCGAGGGCAATAATATCCACCTCATTGTGGCCGAAACGGGCGTTGCGCTCCATGATGCGAAACCCCTTCCACCACAGGTGGCGGGCCGCAGCCGCCTCCCCCCGGCGCCACAGCGGGCGCGTGTCAGGAAAGGGCCACATCCGGTGCGGTCTCTTCAAAACCCGTTTCCGCATCGCGGTCGCGGGCGAAAATGCGTATTTCGCCAAAGGAACCGTGCTGATGGGCGCGGATACGGCGCATGCGGCACAATTCCAGAATGGCCAGCAGACAGCACACCAGTTCGACCCGGCTTCGGCAGCTCTGCCAGAGGTCCGTCCAGGAAACGCTCTCCCGTTCCTGCAACAGCGCTTCAATATACCCGATCTTCTCATCCACCGAGGACTGTTCCATGGTGACCTTGTGAAACAAATCACCGGCCACAAACCGCAGCACGGACCGCACCGCCTTCAGCAGGTCGTACAGGCTCACCTCAATGAAGCCGTCCTCATCATCCTCCACGGGTTCAAACACGGGCCGCACCCGGCGCCCGAACTGGTCGGCCTGCTGATCGGCACGGTCCCCCAGTCCCTTGGACAGGTCGCGGAATTTCCGGTATTCCAGCAGTTTGCCCACCAGTTCCAGCCGCGGGTCCTCCTCCTCAACCTCTTCTTCCTCCTCGGTGTCCAGCTCGACCGGGAGGATCATGCGCGACTTGATCTGGATTAGCGTGGCCGCCATCACCAGAAATTCGCCCGCCACATCAAGGTTTTCCTCGCGCAGAATATCCAGAAAACGCAGGTACTGCTCGGTCACCTGCATGATGGGAATGTCGAAGATGTCAATCTCCTGCTCTTTTATCAGATAGAGCAGCACCTCGAACGGGCCTTCAAACTGGTCCAGTTGCAGGCGGAGCACCTCGTCGGTGACATCGTCCACGGCGGGTGCGGTGTTCCCTTCCGCCGAGACGGCGGGCGGCTGAACGTCAGGTTCGGAATTCGCGTCGGTCAAAAGAACACCCTCAAACCGCGGGGAAGGGACATCCTGCTTCACTTCCCGTCCCGCCGCATGATCCTAGCCCGTTCCGCGCCTTCGGCGCAACTCCCGCAAATGCCGCCGGGAGCCCTCCGTTCGTCACTTCGGTCTCTCTTCGGCCTGCTCCGGTCGCGGTCAATGCGGCCGTCCGCTTCATGCGCGGTAAAGTGAATGGCCGATGCCCATGGCGGCGCGGCAGGCTTCCACGGTTTCGAGCGCCACCGGAGTGACGCGCCTGGCATTTTCCCGCAGGAAGTCGCGCACCGAATCCTCATTGTTGGACGGGGCGTTGTACTGCTCGATGATGGGTTCGTTGAACTTGGAGACATGCTCCGCCACCGTCTTCTTGAGGCCGCCATAAAACTTGCCGCCCTGGCGGTACTGATCAAGGAAGTCGAGGTACACCTCCCGGGGCGCCAGCAGCGAAAGCAGCCGGTACAGCACGCCCACGCCGGACGGCATTTGGGGGATGACAACATCGGGGTCGGTGCTGTCCGTGTCCAGCGGGGCCGGTTCGGTGGTGGTCGGCACCGCCTTGATCTTGCGCAGCACCGTGGCCGAATCGTCGAGCAGATCGATGGTGTTGTGGTCGCTCTTGCCCATCTTCGCCGAGCCGTCCAGTCCCGGCAGGCGAAGGGCCTCGCGGCCCACCGGACGCGGCACGTTTAGCGTGTCGCCGAAACGGCTGTTGAAGCGCGTCGCCAAATCCATGGCCATTTCCACATGCTGCCGCTGGTCGTCGCCCACGGGCACCACGTCGGCCTTCACGATCAGAATATCCGCCGCCATCAGCACCGGATAGCCCAGCAGGCCGTAGGACAGCGGGTTGCCCTCCGCCTTCGGGTCCTCCTGGAGCTTCGACAGTTTGTCCTTGTACGTCGTGCCGCGTTCCAGGAAACCGATGTTCGTGATCATGCCCAGCAGCAGCGACAGTTCGGCCGTGCAGGGCAGGTCGCTCTGGCGGTAGATCACCGAACGGACCGGGTCCAGTCCGCACGCGACGTACGTGCGAAGCATGTTGATTGTGTTGCCGTAAAAATCCTGCTTGTCTGTGATCGTCGTCAGCGCGTGGTAGTCCGCGATGAAGTAGTAGCAGGTGGCCGCGTCCTCCTCCTGCAGACGGAGAAAGTGCTTTACCGCGCCGAAATAATTGCCGTAATGCAACCGGCCCGTCGGACGGATACCGGAAAGAATAACCTCGCGTTTTTTCGTGGACATGGGAAGAATCCTGTGTGTTCAGTGTCGGGGGAAACAATTAAAGAATAGCGCATTTCGGCCCGGTGAGTCCATTTTGGCCCGAAAACCGGGTTGCCCCGGACACCCCGGGACGGCTGATCATGCGGATTGAAGCCGGCCGGGGACCTTTGCCATACTTGCTGCCTGTAATAGGGGTTATGCGCCCGGATTCCGGATTCGTGTGACATCGGGAAAACGGGGGCGGCCGTTGCTTCGGGGAGATGTGCGTCATGGTGGACACGGCTGTGCGACGGGTAGTGGCGGGATTTCTTCTTCTGGCGCCGGCGTTCTGTCTCTGGGCTGGTTCCGCCGGTGCAGAGGGCATATTCCGGGTGAACGCCGCATCCACGGCGGAAACGCCCGACGGCACCACGTGGGAAAGCGCCTACAAGACCCTGCAGGAAGGCGCAGACGCGGCCGAGGCCGCCGATGGCGGCGAAGT
>CAZOMH010000203.1:0-7295 GCA_964580415.1 uncultured Nitrospirales bacterium | reverse complement strand
GGTAACCTGAGAGATTCGAAAAGGAAGGCGCAGGAACCATGACGCGAAATATCTTCAGTGCCGCACACACCCTCGTAAGCGCCGTGGTTCTGGCTGCCTCCGCGTCGTCCGCACCTGGTTGGCAGCAGGCCGGCTGGGGCGGCGGCGGCTACTACTGGTCCGCCGTCTACCATCCCGCGCATCATTGACAGCAACTGTTTCGTCGGAAACGGTTCAAACAGCGTTACAAGGGTTGTGTACCGCCGTCCGGCGATGTCGATCCCGCCCTGGTTGACCGTTCCCATTTCAACCAGTTTGGCCTGCGTAATCTCGTTTGCGTATCCGTACTGTGTGGTCCAGCTTCCAAAACGCTCATTGGCTGCAACGAGGTCCAGCGGATAGAGCATCAACACCGACACATCGCGGTGCTGCATATCCTGCACCATGCCGTGCCAGGGCATCCCTGCCGCGCCGAAAGCCGTCTGCACCGCGCTTCGGCGCTCGCTGACGGCATCGGGCATTCCCCAATGGGCGCCGTACGAATAGGGCACCTCATTGATGCTCCCCGTCGAGCAGGCCAGGGCAAGCGCGTGATAGTTCCGGTCCAGCCAGCCGCCCTCGGCATGGTCGTTGCCATTCCCGGTCAGGAAATCCCCCCATTTGAAGTAGTCCGCGCACGCGGCTGAAGCCTGCTGCACCGTGCAGGACCACACAAAGTTGGACGTGTACTCATACTGATTCGCCGGACCGTGTGACTGGCCGGTGTTCCACTTGTCGATTGTGGGGCTTTCCGCCCACGTGGCATGGGCCCGCGCTTCCAGCCGGTAGCCCATGCGCGCCTCCATATGGCGTTTGGCGGCGGTAAACAGATCAACCACCCCGTCCTGAAGGAGCCGGTAATACCGCGACCGCAACAGGGCCGTACGCTGTATGTCCTCCGGAGCGGTTCCCATCACCGGCGAGATATCCTGCCGCGCCGAGAGGTCGTTTTCAGAATCCTCCTGACCGAACATGAAATACACCATCCACTTGCCAAAATCGGCGTATTGCGGACCGTAGAGATCGGCATACCGCTTTGCCAGTCCGGGACTCACATAGCGCAGCGCGAATTCGCCGTTGTCGTGATGGCTAAAATACCCCCAGTCCTGCTGGATATGCATCTCGTCACTGTAAAGCCCGTTCAGTCTAACTCCGGCATCGGCATAGCGGTCGCACAGTTTCTCAAGGTAGGGGAGGGTCTTCTCGCTAAAGTAGTCCATTTCGGGTGTGCGGTACATCTGCAGCACCATAACCCGGTCGCGGCCGTCCGGGTTTCCCGTACCATGAACCCTGACACGCACCGCCCGATATTCGTTTGTTCCCCGCGTGATGTTCTCGAACACCTCCACCTGCGCCGTGTCCGTAATCTCCACAATGTCCAGCGGGTCCACGGCAACGTGGCTTGCTCCGTGCATGGGCTTCTGCCGGAAAGAAAAAACCCGCACGCCGGCGTCTTCAATCGAGACGGGGCCCTTGTTGTTCGACCAGCCCCGTTGACGCCACAGTTCAACGCTATAGTCGCCCGTCTTCGGGTCGCGCAACCCTTTACGGTAGTGCATCCAAAGGCCCTGCTCCCCGGTTTCCTGCGCATAGCCCGGACCGATCTCCAGCGGGCTCAACAGGCTCAATTCAAGACCGATCCCGTATTGCGCGGCGAATTTGCTGATATCGGCGATGCGCTGAATGTACTCGTCCTTGTCGGGCGTCAGTTGCCGCGGTTTGTCGCCCTCGCCGGGACGGTACTGGGCGAAGAAATGGTCGAAGGCAAGAATCAGCGTGCGCTGGCCACCGGCCTGGGCGCGTTCGCAAATCTGCCGCAGGCTTTCCTCCCGCTTGTCAAAAGTCAGACTCAGGTTCACCGGCGTGTCCGGATTGGCCAAGGCCACCAGTTGGTCATCGTTCACCAGAATGATATGGGAGCGGGGAATCATGAACGCCCATGCTCCGGGAAAATTGACCAATTCACCCTTGTACAAATTTTCAGGCATCCGTCCCGGCAAAGTGTCTTGTCCGATGCAGCGCCCTGAAAACGGAAACAGCGCCAGCACAAGAGGCACAACAACCGCCCATTGCACCCGTTTCGCCATGCAGTCTGACCGTATTGCCATTATTCAGTACTCCTGTTGATTGAACCAATAGGCCGCCTGCCGATGATAATGATGCAGCAGGGCCGATGCAATGCATGCTGCCGTCCTTTCGACAACCGCCGATCTTGAAGCAGACCTCCTTTTGCCCCGCACCGCCCGCATCACGCCTGCCGTCCCCGTGCCGCCAGCCGTCCCGCTGGCCTCGTCTTGGAAGCATCGCCCATCTTGGCGCATGGACCAAAGCACAAGGCCGCCGGGACGGCGGCGATACAAATGCAGCGTCCCGCGGGCCTCGGCCCCTTACCGCCAGCCATCCCAGCCTGCCCTGGGCCCGTACCGCCGGCGTCCCGCTGGCCTCGTCTGCTGTACCGCCAGCCGTCTCCGCCCACCGCATTCTTGCGCAACAGCGCAAGAATACCGTTCAACACCACCGCCCGCAAAACAAACCCGCGGAACGCCAGCAGCATGTATATGAACGTCATACCTCTGTTGTGGCGTGGTTTCCCGACCACGCCACAACTCGAGGGACAGACCTGGCTGCGCTGCGCTGGGAACAGCGCAAAAGCAGGGACAGACCCGTCTCCGCTTCGTCCGCCTTAGGCGGACAAGCTCCGCTTGGGTCAGTCCCTGTTTTTGTGCTTGGGTCGGTCGCTGTCACGTGTCCAGGAGCGCCAGTCCCGCCACGTGCTCGCGGCTGCCGTCGTTTGCCCAGGCGTCGAGCTGGTAGGGCGCTTTAAGCTGCTGGCCGCGCATGCGGGGAACCGCGATGTATCCGCAACCTTCCCCGCAGGGGATGATGGCGGTCATGTCGCTCCACAGCTTCTCGCACTGCGCCACGGGGTACACGTCTTCCTGCCCATGGCCCCAGCGGCGCTTCACTTCCTTGATGGTGACATAGGTCGGCATTCTGTGGGCCACGTGACGGACGGCCTCGGCGATCTTTGCCTCCGGTCCCTTGAGGTCGGCGCGGGTCAGGCCGAAGAGTTCCAGCAGCGGGTCGATTTGTATCCACGTGGTCATGCTGTTGTAGTAGCTGAGCGTGAGTTCGTCCTCCTCGCGGGGTTGTGCGAGCCCTTCGAGCAGTCGGACCCGGCCGTTGACGCGGGCCAGACCGCCGCCACGGTCGTCGATGCGCCTTGGCACCACTTCAAAGCTAAGAATGTTGCCGCTTTGCAGGTGCGCCCCCAAAACCTCTGGGTCCAGGTCGGCACCGAGCGTGTCAATGTTGTGGAGCATGATGGTCTGGAGTCCGGGATTCTGCTCCAGCAGCGCGGCCAGGGTGCCGTTGCGCAACAGGTTGGCCACTTCATACCAATGCCCCGGCGGATTGAAGCGCTGGATGGCCACGTTATCGACGTAGTCTGTCCCTTCCCCCTTGGTGCGGGCCCAACCCATGAGCGTGTTGCGGACCGCTTCGCGGACTTTCTGCTTCTGCTCGTCCAGCGTTTCCTGCGGCATCGTTTCCCAGAGGAAGACCAGGTCGCGCACCATGGGCACAAAGCGCTGGCCAATGGAGCGGCCCGGCGACAGCACCACGGGACCGTCGTACCCGTAGTTGCGGTTGAGGCGGAGGTGTTTTTCTATGGGCTCATGGGTGAGGTAGCTGGTGGAGACAATGTGTGCCGGTTGTGCGCCGTAGCGTTGCGCGATCTTCCGGGTCTTGCCGATGTGGATTTCCAGGAAACTGCGGTGCTTTCCGGCCAGGGTAACGAAAGGGTTCACCGCCTTGATGACGCCGGCGCCGGTGGTCCAGCGGCTGCCGACACCGGCCGCCAGACTCATTACGGCCACGCGGCCCTCGCGCAGGGCGGCTTCGCCGATGGCCTTGCGCGCCGTGTCGCCGGTCACCTTGATGACATCCGTGTCGCGGACGTTCTCGATTTCGGTGTCCACCGGGAGCCGGTTGTGGGCAAGGCCGATACGGCCATGCTGAAGATCGGCGCGGATGTGCTCATGCTGGATGTCGTCGAATCCGTTGGCCGCCTTGATTTGCGCGGACTGCGCATCCCAGTCCATGCGCTCATTCTGCATGGCGGGGTCGGACACGCAGAAGAGGTTGCTGACCAGCGTGCGCAGCATGCGGTACGTTTCTTCCGGCTTGTCGCAGCGCGCGGTGAAGTGGTCCAACTCGACGCGGCGCAGGTGCGAGAGCGAGGTGCCGTTGTGGTGGACCAGTTCGGGAATCTGGAGGCCGTAGTAGGCCGACGGCATGACGGCCGCGTCGTCACGGAGCATGCGCGCGGCCGTGCCGGTGGCGTTGACCTCAAAATTGTAGACTACAGGGTCCATGGCAAAGGCGAGCGCATCCTCCAACTGTCCCTTGGTCTCGGCCATTATTTGCAGGATCAGGTCACGGAACTCGTCGTGCCGTTCCGGCGCGACAAACATGGCCATGCCCCCGCCGGACATGCCGCCGAGCATGAGGAAGCCCCAGAAGTCGCCGCCCAGGGTCTCCACCGCCCGCCGAATGATCAACTCGGTGAACTGGTTTGTGACCCACGGAATGATGGTCTTGAGCGGACCGTTCCAGTTTTGTGTGGTGCAGGCCGCCAGCGCCTTGACATCCCCCGCCTTGAGCGCTTCGCGGATGCCGTCGAATATCTCGCCCGTGGCAAGGCGCGCCTCCCACTCCGCCTGGCTGCGAAGGAGGTATTTCTCCGTGACCATCTCCAGGATGGGCCCGACGTTCTGCGCCATGCCGCCGTGGATAAGCACCAACGACCGGGCCAGCCTTTCCGCCATTTGTGGGTGAATGCTGGACCCTTCGAGAATGGTGTGGCGCGGCAGCAGGCAACCCCTGCTGATGCCGAATTCGGGATCACCCTGGTCGGCAATGGCGCCCTGGATAATCTTAAAGCCTGGCCAGGTGCCGCCGGAATCCTGCCATCCGCCGCCGGACCCGCCAAGCCATTCGCCGAGAATGGCGCGCGACACAATCAGGCGCCGTTCCTCCTCGCCCAGGCCGCCTTCAAGCGACGCGGTCTGACCGGTGGCGCGCATGAGGGCGCTGATGATGGAAACGAGCAGGTTGGTGGAGACAGCCAGGCGGGAGCCTTTCGGAATGTCATTGACCTTGGTGACCAGTTCTATGCCCATCCCGGGCGCGACAACGCGCGCAAGGATTTGGGCGATGGTCTGGCTTGTGCCCTCGAAGGAAGGCGGAATAAGGCCCGAAGCGATGACGCCGGCCTTGAGCAGGCTCAGGTAGTCATTGCCAAAATTGAAAAGATCACGCAGTTCGGTGATGTTCTTTGTGGACTGAAGATCGATGCTGGTCAGCCGCAGCACGGGTTCGGGTATGACGCGGACATAAGATTCAATGGGCGGTTGCACACAGTCATCGCGGCCATAAACGCCCAAATCGACGGAAATATTGAGCACCCGGGCGCATTCGGGGAAGTCCATACCCAAAAAGAAAATGTCGGACCACCCGCTGTGGCTGAGATCGAGGCGGACCGGTGTGGTTTCGGCGAGAATGGGATAGAGCATCGAACCATCGCGGCGCTGGAGCAGTTCGCGGTGTACGCGCACGGGATGGTCGTCGGCATGGCCGACACGGAACATCCATTGGTTGCCCCGGCTGGCGCGCACGCTGCGGCGCACCTGGTCGCTCAGGGTTTGAAACGCCAGGAGATGGTAACTTTCCGACAGTGCGCTGAAAAGGGCTGCATTGGGTCCCTTTTCCTGCATGGCCGCGGTGAAACAGTTGATGGCCTCTTCGAAACGCCGGGAAAGAAGCGCCTGGAAGCCTTCATGGGGAATCGCGCCAACCTCGGGGAATTCGGGGGATTCCTGGAGGACGAAGCGGTAGGCCGCGTAGAGAAACAGGGACGCGCGGACACGTTCGTACAGGTTGTCGGCGGACCGGCGAAACTGGTCGAGTTCGGCGCAGGCGCGCAGCAGTTCGGAAGGGGAGAACTGTTCGCAGAGCAAACGGAAAGGCCTGTTGCGCAGCGCGGGGTCCCGGCTGATGATGGTTTCAATGAGCGGGTTCATGTCATTGCCCCGTTTCTGACCCGGCCGGGCGGTTGGGCTCTGCCAACTGCTCAATGATGGCCCTGAGCACGGCATCGCGGTCACTTCCTGCCATGCCCAGCGCGATCTGCGTCTGCAGGAGGCCGAATTTGGCGCTGATGTCGTACCGCGAACCGGCAACCTCAATGGCCAGGCACTTCTCCCGGTTGACCAGTTCCTGAAGCGCGGGGGTCAACTGAACCTCGTTGGCACCCGGGGAAAGTGCTGCATTCTTCCCCACCGCCTCCCCAAGGATGTCGAAAATCCGGTGCGGCAGGACATGCATGCCGAAGAAGCACAGGTAGTAGGCGGCGCGAAGTCCGGGGGTCTGGAGCATCATTTCGGCCGTGCTGACCGAGGGCTTTTCGATGATGTGCTCTATCTGGTAAACGCCCGGCAGATCCGCCATGCGCTTTCCGCTTACAGTGCCGTAATAGCCTACAAGGTGTTCGCGTGTGGCCTGCACGGCGGACACGGCACTGTCCTCCCGTTCGGCCAGGCCGATGACCTGTGCCGCGCAGCGGACATTGTCGCGGGCCGATATATACAGGTGATCGTCCAGGAGAAGCAGGAACGGTTCACTGCCGACAAAATCCCGGGCGCAGTAGACGGCATGGCCGTACCCCAAAGGTTCGGTCTGCACGGCAAAGCAAAGCCTTCGGATAAGATTGTCGAGGCGTATGGCCTGCTGCTGGGCCCAGTCGGCGCCCTGGCATGCGTGGACAAGATTCTCCCGGAGCAGCCGGAGCTGCCGCAGGTAGTGTTGCTCGTCGCCCGGCGCGCACACAATGCAAATCTCTTCAATCCCGCTTTCAATGGCCTCTTCCGCAATAATCTGCACAAGGGGTTTGGCGAGACCGTCGCGGTCGACCAGGGGGAGCATGGCTTTCTGCACGGTATCTGCGACGGGATAGAGCCGGACTCCCCTGCCCGCCGCCGTGATGACTGCCTTCCGAATCTTCACGCTTGTATCCTTTCCATCCGATAGGTATCTGCTTATCCAGAACAGTTTCAACAGGTTACCATTCGAGCCCCCGCTGAATCCATAGTGCGGTCCGCGGCGAAACGGGAAAGGGCGGCGGTTTAACCCGGATATCTCACCAGTTACTCCGAACAGTCGTACACGGGCGCCGCCACGTTTGGCGTGCAACAACAGTTCGTCCTGCGCTGATCTTG
>CAZOMH010000202.1:1402-7308 GCA_964580415.1 uncultured Nitrospirales bacterium | reverse complement strand
TCACGGCCGTCAGCGGGCGCATGCGCTGGCGCAACCCCGAAAGCAGGGCACCCCGAAACAGCGCCTCTTCGCAGATCGCCGGCGACAGGGCCATGGCCAGCAGCACCAATACCAGCCCGGGCCATGAGTCCGAACCGCCCAAGTACGCCGCGAACCCCTCTTTCATCGAATCGGGAATGGGCAGGAACTGGTCATGCACCGCGCTGAAGCCCATGACAAGCGTAAGCATGGAAAGGCCGATGATCACCGCGCCCGCGCCCTGTGCGGCGGAAAACGACCGAAGGCACAGGGTTTCCCGCAGGTTGACGCGGGCGTACCACAATGCGACAACCACGGGCAGCAGGATGAGCCCCCACTCGGTAAACGCCACCCCCGGCAACGGCCGCTGCTGCTGCGCCCAGGAACCCGCGTAAAAGATGAGCAGCATGACCCCGGCAAACAGCGTCAGGACAAAACCCGCGGACGGCACCGGGCGCGGCGCATAATCGCGCCGCCGGAAGGACAGGGGCATGCCCGGCTCTTCCGACAGAATGACGTCTTCCCGCTGGAATACCCGCGCGGCAAAGACCAGCGCCAGCATGGCAAAGGCGGCCGTGCTCACAAACACGGCAAACACACCCTCCCAAGTGGCCTTGCCGGTCATGGCGTCCTTGAACAGAAGCACCGTGTTGACAATGGGGATGAACTGGACCGAAGTGGAAAACGCCACTCCGGGAGAACCGGCCAGCATGGCGGGAAGCAGGATCACCATCAGCACGGGCGTAAGGTAATTCTGCGCCTCGCGGAAGCTCTTGGCAAACACGGCCACGGACATCATTACCGCCGACAGCAGCAGCGCGAGCGGCACGATGATAAGCAGCACCATCACCGCCATGGTGGCCGGATTGTGAAGCATCAGCGTGAACTCGCCGCCGCCAAGCGAGGAAATTTGCGCAAAAAAGACGCAGAAGGTGGCGCCCATGCTCGCCAGATTGAGCACGGCCGTCAGCATGGCCATGATAAACACGGTCAGGAACTTCCCCGTCACAATTTCCATTTTGGTCGCCGGCGTGGACAGCAGCGTTTCAAAAGTGCCCCGTTCCTTCTCGCCGGCGGTAAGGTCCACCGCCGGGTAGAACGCGCCGAGCGCCATCACCACGACCATGAGCGCCGGCATGATCAGCCCGAGCACCGTCCCGGAGGTTTTCTCCATTGGCGCCACATCCACCCGCTTTATCTCGAGCGGGTTTATGTATTCCAGGTTTATCGTGGCACTTTCCAAACGGCGGGCCTGTTCACGGCGGTACACCCCCTCCAGCGCGTCCTCAATCCGCGCCACCCCCTCCAGTGAGCGAAACTCCGTCTTGTCATACAGCAAATCCAAGGGCAGCGTGTAGCCCGCATCAAACGTGTTAAGCAGTCCCGAGCGGGCCACCACCACCACGTCAATCTTGCCTTCGGCAAGGTCCGCCCGCGGTGCGGGAGAGTCGGTGATCTGCACATTCTTGATGTCCGCCACCCAGGCTTTCATCACTTCCACGTCGCCCCGGTCGGCTCCGGCAAGACACACCCGCAACGGACTCGTCTCCAGGGACTGCTGATGCACCAGCATCGCCTGGGTGCCGATGAGCAGCGAGGCCGGGTAGAGCAGCACCGGCAGCACCACCATCATAAACAGGGTCCGTTTGTCACGGCGCGTGTCGAGCAGTTCCTTGCGCAAAATGGTGCCGACAATGGAGGCTCTCATGGGCGCGCGGACTCCCGTCCGCCCACGAGCTTCAGAAACGCCCCGCGCAGGTCGGCGGAACCCGTCTTCGCGCAAAGCGACTCCTTGTCATCGACGGCAAAGAGTTCGCCCTGGTGCAGCAGCCCCACCCGGTCGCAAAGCTGCTCCGCCTCGGACATGTAATGTGTCGAAAAAATGATGGCGCGCCCGCGGGCGCGGGCGCCGGTGATAAAGGACAGAATGGCCGCGCTGGTCATGATGTCCAGCCCGAGCGTCGGCTCGTCCAAAATCAGCACCAGCGGATCGTGGAGAATGACACGCGCGATGGAAACCTTTTGCGTCTGGCCCGTGGACAGCGTGTCGCAGCGGCGGTTGATAAAGCCGCCCATGTCGAGCAGCGCCGCGATTTCCCCGACGCGCGCGCGGATCTCCCGGTCGGACATGCCGTAGAGCCGGCCGAAATAATGCAGCACTTCCTGCCCCGTCAGACGCCCGTAAAGCCGGGTGTTCCCCGACAGGAAGCCTATGGACGCCCGAATCTGGTCCGGCGCCTCATCGGCCGCCACACCGTTGACAAAACACCGGCCCGACGTGGGCACGATGATGGTGGCCAGCATGCGCAGCAGCGTCGTCTTGCCCGCGCCGTTCGGCCCGAGCAAACCAAACACCTCTCCCCCGGCCACTTCAAAGGTGGCTCCGCGCACGGCCTCCACCACCCCCGCGCGGGGCGTGCGAAAGACCTTTCTCAGTTCCTCGGCTCGAAGCATGCTGCGTCTTTGCGGCTCCTGACGCCATTATACTGATGGCCGCCGCCGGTTAAAACTCGCCAAGACCCGCCGCCAAGAAAGTTCGGGGCGGCCGCCCCGACTGCGGTTCCGGATCGCTGATCGCAGGCCGGCAACCGGGGGCAAACATCCCTGGAAACGCGGCGTGCTGCTGCGGACAACGGCGTCATCCCGGCAGGTGCAGTGTGAAACTGACCGCGCCCGGAGAGGATTCGTCAAGGGTGACATCGCCGCCATGGGCACGGGCAATTTCCCTGGCGAGGCTCAGGCCGAGCCCTGTGCCCTCCGCGTTTCCGGCGGTTTCTCCCGCGCGGGTGCGTGAGGCATCGAGGCGGTAGAAGCGTTCAAAAACGCGGGCCCGGTCACCCGGCGGGATATCGCCGCTGTTGGTCACGGTGCAGCCGATCACACCCTCCTGCAGCCGCAGGCAAACGCGAACCTTGCCCCCGTCGGGGGTATGCTTGACGGCATTCATCGTCAAATTCTGCACGGCCTGCCGAAGCAGGTCCCCGTCGGCCTGAGCGACAATCCCCGCCTGTATGTCGGACTGGATGTCCAGACCGGGCGCGAGAATACCCATGTCCTCAACGATGCCTTCCAGCATGTCGCCAAGGTCTACCGGCTCCCGGTGAACCGCGATCCGGCCGGCGTCGGCGGTGGCAAGCAACAGCAGTTTTTGCACGATGGACTTGAGCCGCTGCACCTCCTCCAACAGGCGCGTCAGCGTCTTTTCCTGTTCGGGGGTGGCACCCTGGAGAGCCTGCTCCAATTCTCCCTGCAGGATGGTCAGCGGCGTCTTCAACTCATGGGCGGCATCTGCGCTGAACCGCATCGCCTGCGTAAAGCTGCGTTCAAGCCTGTCCATCATGGCGTTGAACACGAGCAGCAGTTCCTGAAACTCGACCGCCCGGTCGTCGGGTGACACCCGCTGGTCAAGGCCCTTGGCCGACACCCGGGCAATGGTGCGGGTCAACTCGCGCACGGGACGCAGCGCGCGCCCGGCCAGCAACCAGCTCCCCAGAGCGATGCACAGCAACGCGGCGGGAAAGGCCAGGGCGAAGGCTGCCCGGACGCGGGCCATCTCGGCCGCATGGGCCTGAAGACCGATGCCGGCGTACAATGTCACCTCCGGATTGCCGAACACGCCCATCTGCCACGCCTTGCCGTCAAACGCGATCATACGTATCACAGGCTGGCGGAGGGCCATCGGTTGGGGTGGCGGAAAGGGCAAACCGCTGCCGTACCGGCCCGCCGGCATGCCGCCGTCCTCCGGAGACAGGTTAAAACGATCCTGATTGTGCCCGTGGGGCGGACGTTGAAAACGGTTGTCACCATTGTTCGTCCAAGGCATGCCCTGACCGGACGGCGGCGAATCCTCATCGGGAGGGGGGTGCATACCGGGCAGCGGAAGGCCCTGCCCAGGGGACGGGCTCATGCCGTTTCGGGGACCATGCCACAACGGATCAAAGGCGGGATGTCCTTCCGGCTGCGGTCCCATGGGCCCGGGGGCGGGCAGTTGCGCATCCGTCAAATCCGCAGGCCAGGTCTCCGATTGATGAAGCACCTCCCCCCCGGCGCCAACCACCTTCAACAACACGCCGCTGTCTCCGCCAAACACATACTGCAACGACTGGTCAAGCGAGGCCCAATGGTCGGGGCCCCGCTGGAAGCTAAGATGCTGCTGCGCCATGTCACGCAGCGTCATGTCAATGCGCTCCCTGGCCGACCGCATCACCATTGACCACGCCCAAAGGCCAAACGCCGCAAGGACGAGCCCCGACAACAGCGTGGAAAGGGCCGCAATGCGCAGACGGAAAGAGCGGGCGCGCAGCATGGCTCAGTCCTTCCGGATGCGGTAGCCGACGCCGCGGACAGTCTCGATCAGCGAATCCCCCTCCGCATTGTCCAGTTTCTTGCGCAACCTCTGGATATGCACATCGACCAGGTTCGTGGTCGGGTCAAAGTCATAACCCCAGACATGCTCGATAATCTGCGTGCGCGCGTACACCCGTCCGGGGCTCCGCAGCAGGTATTCCAGCAGCGCAAATTCGCGCACCGTCAGGTGGACCGGCTCGCCGCTGCGGGTAACCTCGCGCGTGACAAGATTGACGGAGATATCGCCCGCCTGCAGCATTGTGAGTTTCTCGCCCGAGGAACGCCGCATGACGGCCTGAATGCGCGCAATCAGTTCCTCCACATAGAAGGGCTTGGTAAGGTAGTCGTCTGCGCCGAGATTAAGCCCCTCTATGCGCTCGTCCAGAGTGGTGCGGGCCGTAAGCAAAATCACCGGCACCGCTTTTCGCTTCTCGCGAAGCTGTCGCAGAATGCTCAAGCCGTCCCGGCCCGGCAGCATAATGTCGAGCACGATCACGTCAAATACCTGGTTCAGGGCCAGTTCACACCCCTCGTCCCCGTGATTGCTCACAGTGACGCCGAACCCGGATTCCGAAAGGCCCTTCTTCACGAAGTCGGAAATGCGCGTTTCATCTTCGACCAGCAATACTTTCATGGCCACATTATAGCACTACGGCACAGCCCGCCTTCATTACGATTTCTTAATGAAAAGAAGCCTTGATTCGTCATCTTCGCCCGTTATGATTCAGATGTGTTCGGCAACAACCCACCGGCAACGGTGAAAAGGAGACAAGGTCATGAAAGCAGCAAGGACGATTTGGACCAGGCCCGTTTTCATGATTGCAGCGGCGGCACTACTCGCCGGCCTGCTGATCATGACGGGTGCCCACCGGGTTTACGCGCAGCCCCCGGCACCCGGTACCGAAGACCCGGGGGCAGTGCAGGCACCGCCCCCACCCGAAAAGGCTGCCAGTCAGGAGGCTGCCCCCGCACCTCCGCAATCCGGCAAGGAAGAACCGGGCCAGGACCCGCCGCAATTCAAGGAACAGCGCGGCGAATGGGGTGCGCCTGAAGACCGGGCCGGACGCTGCGATGGCCAGGGACCGAAAGGCCCGAGACCGGACGGTGCCCGGGAATCGCGCTATGGACAACGCCGCGGAGAGGGTTTCCGGGAAGGGCCGGGCCCGGGCATGCCGCCGCGTCCCAAGTTTGAGGACTTTGACACCAACAAAGACGGCGTAATCTCCAAAGAGGAGTTCGAGGCTTTCCAGCCGCCGCGCCCCCCCATGGACCGTGGTGGCGACCGCCAGGGCCCGCCGCAGATAGACCGTCGTGACGACTTCCGCGGACAGGCCCCCGCAGACCGTGGTGGCGACCGCCAGGGTCCGCCGCAGTGGGACCGCCGCGACGACTTCCGCGGACCGGCCTCCATGGAACGTGGTGGCGACCGCCAGGGTCCGCCGCAGTGGGACCGCCGTGATGACTTCCGCGGACAGCCCCCCGCAGGCCGTGGTGGCGACCGCCAGGGTCCGCCGCAGTGGGACCGCCGCGACGACTTCCGC
>CAZOMH010000202.1:0-1302 GCA_964580415.1 uncultured Nitrospirales bacterium | reverse complement strand
GGACCGGCCCCCGCAGACCGTGGTGGCGACCGCCAGGGTCCGTCGGCCACAAATCATGACAACCGCCAAGGACCTCCCCCTCAGCCCCCATTGGACGGTCAAGGCCCTCCCCCCGATGACCGTCCTACACCTCCCGAAGGCCGCTAACTTCCCGTACCGGCCGTAGGAACACGGGGCGGTGGCGCAACCCACCGCCCCGTCGTTATTTCTTTTGGTCCCCGTCCGGTCATTTCTTCTCATGCCCGCACAGGGGCCATCCGGAATGGAGGACCAAAAATGCGTGCGTTGAATCCCCCTTTGCCGGGGACAATTCCAGCAACCGTGGAGCGGAGAAAAATTCTAAAAAGTCGCCGCCACACGGATGGTCGGCTAGAATGACGGACACGGAGTATTCTAATCATGGCCAAAAAAGGCGTGTACACGTACGATTATCCCCGTCCGATGGTAACAGTGGACGCCGCAATCCTTTCCCGAAGAAACGACCGGTTTCATATACTGCTTATCCGGCGGGGACGTCCGCCTTTTCAGGGAACATGGGCTCTGCCGGGCGGATTTGTGGAGATTGACGAACCGCTGGAAGCGGCCGCGGCCCGTGAGTTGCGGGAAGAAACGGGACTGATCGGTCTGGAACTGCGCCAACTGCACACCTTTGGCGACCCGGACAGGGACCCGCGCGGCCGCAGCATTTCGGTGGTGTACCGGGGCGAAGCTCCGCCCGATGCCGTTGCCACAGGCGGTGATGACGCAGCCGAGGCGAAATGGTTTCCCCTGGACGCACTGCCGCCGTTGGCGTTTGACCATGAAATAGTTGTAAAGTATTTGGTCGAGGTGAGTTAGTAGGAGAAGCGCGTATGCGGATAGAGGACACGGATGCCCTCATAGTGGTGGACGTGCAAAATGATTTTTGCGGAGGTGGCGCCTTGCCGGTGCCACAGGGCGAAGCTGTGGTTTCGCCGATCAACCGAATCATGGGCAAGTTTGATCATATTGTCTTTTCCCGCGACATGCATCCCGAAGGACATTGCAGTTTTAGTGATCTTCCCGAATTTCGCGACGGAAGCTGGCCCCCGCACTGTATTGAACACACCCCCGGCGCCGAGTTTCGCGGCGATCTGCGCGTCCCGCTGGACGCATATTTCGTGGAGAAAGGCACCGATCCGGACGTAGAGCAGTACAGCGTCTTTTCCGTACCCGGCCCCGTTGAATGGCTGCGCCGTCGGGGCGTGACACAAGTCTTCATTGCGGGGCTGACCATTGAATATTGCGTGTACCATTCCTCGCTGGACGCGCTTAAAGCGGGTT
>CAZOMH010000201.1:0-7308 GCA_964580415.1 uncultured Nitrospirales bacterium | reverse complement strand
CTCCCCAAAAGAGGGTGTGCCCGTGGCGCACAAAAGACGCAATTCCTCCCGCAAGTATACCCGCGCAAGCGGCCGCCTTTCCAGCGGGAGGCCAGCGCTTGAGTCCCGGCCTCGGCCGGCGTTCCAAAAAACAGCCCAGCCCGAGCAGCAGTATGCCTATCCAGAACAGTCCCTGCTCGCCCCACGGGTACCATTCGGTAAACCGGCTCTTTCGGGCGGCATCAACGCCGAAAGAGTTGTCAAAGAGCACGAGTGCGACCAGCATCCCAGCCACAATAATGGCGGCACCCTCGCTCTGCATGCGCTGCAAACGGTCGGATCTTTCCCAGGCCTTGCGAAACGCCGCGGCCATCAGCAGGCACCAGGGCAGCAGAAAAAGGCATTCGGCCAGATGGTAGAGCATGGCTGCGCTTTCCACTCTCAGGGAAACAGGCGGTTGTGTTCCCACCCGTCCCCGGCGCGGGTGTAGACCAGCCGATCATGCAGACGATAGGGCATTTTCAGCCAGAATTCTATCACGCTGGGAAGAACGCGAAAACCCGACCAGAAGGGCGGACGGGGCACCGTGCCCAACCCGTATTTCGCGCCGTACTGGATGATGCGACGTTCAAGAATGAAGCGGCCTTCGAGCGGCTGCGACTGTTTTGAGGCCCACGCGCCAATCTGGCTCTGACGGGGTCTGGATGCAAAATAGGCATCCGCCTCCGCATCGGTGACCGGCTCTATCGCACCGCGGATGCGCACCTGTTTTTCGAGCGGCATCCAATAGAAGCACAGGGCGGCGCGGGGATTTCCGTTCAGTTGCCCCGCCTTTGGGCTGCTGAGGTTGGTGTAGAACACAAAGCCGCGCGGGTCAAAATCTTTGAGCAGCACCTGGCGCGCATCGGGCGCGCCGTCGGCATCGGCGGTGGCCAGGGTCATCGCCGTGTGATCGTCTATGCCCTCGCACGCTTCCGCCTCGGCATACCACTTGGCAAACAGATCGAAGGGGCTTGATTCGGGGGTGATGGCCACGTTGGACTACCTTTCCAGTGGACAGCGGCGCGGTGTGCCCGGCCGCGTGGCGGGGTATGGCTACACGAACCGCTTCATGTATTCCAGGCTCCGGGTGGCAATAGCCTCCGGCCCCGGCTCAAAGTTGAACACTTCCACCGAAACATAGCGGTCGTACTGAATGTCGCGCAGGGCCTCAAATATGGGTTTGAAGTCCACATCGCCCCAACCGGGGCCGTTCAGGTTGGTGTCGTTGGCGTGATAGTGCCTGAGCTGGCGCGCGCAGCGGCGGATAAGGGATGCCCTGTCTTCGGTTTGAAAGGCCATCGCCTTGGTGTCCAGCAGCAGTTGGAAATTGGGGTGGTTTATCGCCTCGATCAGTTCCAGCGTCTCATCGACCGTCTGGCAGAAATTGGTTTCAAAGTGGGTGAGCTGTTCCATGCAGATGGTCACCCCCCGCGCCTCGCATGACGGCAGGGCCTTCTCAAACACCTCGCGGGCGTATCCAAAGGCCTGGTTGTAGGTGACATCGCGGCCCACGTTGCGCTGCTTGGGAGAACCAAAGATGAGCACTTTCCCGCCCACGTCGCCGCAGAAGTTGACCAAGTCCACCAGGTAGCGGGCGGTAAACGCGCGCACTTCGGGGTCCGGATGGGTTAAATGCACGCCGTCGGGCCCGACGAACACCCAGTGGATGCCCAGAATTTCGAGCCCCGCCTTTTCGGCGCACCGCACAATGTCCCGGCGGGTGCTGTCGGGAATATCGTAGACGTACTGGGCCAGGGTAAAGGGAGCGATTTCCAACCCGTCGTACCCGGTGCCGCGCACATAGTCAATCGTGCGCTCCATGCTGTTCCATTCTTTGAATATCTCGTTGCAGATGCCGAATTTCACAGGACCACTTCACTCCTTTCAACCAGAACTGTTCCCTTTACCGAATCGTGGGCATGCACACGGTTGCCGCCCGAACGCTTCGCGTCGTACATCATTTCATCAGCCATGCGGATGAACATTTCCTCCGTGATGTTTTCACGGAAGGTCATCACGCCGACACTCAGCGTACACCGGTCAAAGCAGCGCCCCTCAAAGGTCGACCGGATGCGTTCCGCCACCTGACGGGCCTGCACCTCCGCCGTCTCGGGCAGGATGACGGTGAACTCGTCACCGCCGTACCGGAACCCCGAGTCCACACAATCGCGGGTGCATTCGCGCACCACCTCGCCGATGGCGCGCAGCACACTGTCGCCGGCCAGATGGCCGCGCTGGTCATTATAGGTCTTGAAGTGGTCCACATCAAAGAGGAGCAGGGACAGCGGACGTCCCTGCCGGCGGGCCCGTTCTATTTCACTTTCGAGACGCTGGTAGAAGTGACGCTGGTTGTAGAGGCTTGTAAGGCTGTCCTTTATGGTCATTTCCTTGAGTTCCGACTCAAGCTGTTTCTGCTGGGTAATGTCCTTGCAGACGGCCAGTGTGGAAAGGATGTGTCCGTCCTCGCCGCGAACGCGGGAAATGGAAGCCATTACGGGAATAAGCCTTGCTTCGCGGGCCACAAGGTTGGTTTCATGGTTGCGGATGGGGCCCCGCTCCAGTTCGACCGCAAGCGCGTCCAGTTCATCGGTGCCGCCGGGCAGCACCCGCGTGACGGACTGGCCCACCAGTTCATCGGCCGGGTAGCCAAGCATGCTCTCCGCGCCGTGGTTGGCATAGGTGACGGTGTAGTCCAGACCGATCGTCAGTACGGTGTCCACCGAACTGTTGAGCAGGTTCTCAAGATATTCCTTTGTTGCGCGCAGTTCCGCCGTCGCCTCGCGCACCCGCTCCTCCAGCAGCAACTGGTACTGGCGGTTTTCCTTGAGCAGGCGGCGCCGCTCAAGGGACTTTTCCACGGCAAAGGCCAGTTCGCTGATGTGGAACGGCTTGAAGAGAAAGTCGTAGGCGCCCAGGCGCATCGCCTCAATGGCGCTGGAAACGTCCATGGCGGCGGTGGTGATGAGAATGCCCAAATCCGGATCAAGTCCGGACGCGCGGCGCACCAGTTCCAGCCCGGAAATGCCCGGCAGTTCCAAATCCATGATCAGCAGGGAGAAACGATCCCGTTCGAGGCGTTCCAGGGCCTCTTTGGGATTGTACAGCGCCTCGCAGTCAATTCCTTCTTCAAGAAGGTATTGGCGAACCACCTCCACGGCCCCCGTCTCCGCGTCAACTATAAGAATTCGATCCGGCAAAGAAGCATTCCTCGGGGTATCCCCAATTGAAGATACCGAAGTGACACCTCCCCTGCCCTTAAACTCTCCCGCCCTGGCCCAAAAACCTCACAACACACACTCACACGGCAAAGAACCCGCCCGCAGCACCCGCCAAACCGGTTCCCCAACCGGATTCGGCAGGGGCGGAAGGCTACAAATACTTGAACGCGGCAATGACAGCCACCACGGAACCAATGGTCAGACCTATCTCCATCTTGCCGGGAAGCTTGCTTTTGTCAAACTCCTTGGTGGGCAATCCCTCCTGTGTGGCGATCTTGTGGTCTGCCGAAGAGGCCTTTTCAGAACCCTTTCCGGCATCGGCTGCCCAGGCATGGCTTGGGAAAAACGCCAGTGTGGTGAGCAGCAGCAGACACGCAGCGCAGACAAGAATGGTCTTCTTGATCGTCATGTCATATTCTCCGTTAAACTATTGTCCATAAAGATTTTACTCTGGAATGGCAAAAAGTGCAATAATATCACCAAAGAGGCCGCGCCATGGGGGTGCGGCCCGGTGCCTGGAAGGGTTGACAACGGGAAGGATGACGCAGGCGTATGTCCGCAAGCCGTTGGTTTCAAAGTGCTTCAGTATCCTTGGTGATGACCTTCACCCTGGGAGTCGCTGTCGGGTTCAGCCTGTGCTATGCCCTGGTGGTAGTAACGGGTTCTGACCGCGAGAACGCCGTGCCGGTGTCAGGCGGCGTTCCGGCAGTGGTGGCCGGCAACGCAACAACAACAGCCGCCGAGCCGGCGGCGGCATCGCCCCCTGCGGCCGTGCCGTCCCCGGCTCCTGCTCCCGCGCCGGCAGCGCCGGCACCTTCAACCCCGCCCGTGCCCCCTCCCCCCGCACCTGTGCCGGCGAGCGCTTCCGCGCCCGCCACGCAGGAGGAAATGGAGCGGCTTTGGCCGGCGCGCCAGTTGTTCGTGACGTTGCCCGCGGGCCCGGTGGACCCCGTTTGGGCGGCGCTGCTTAAAGCATACCGGCCCGGCGGCCTGATGGTGACGGTCTCCGATTCGGCACAGCCTGCCGACGTGGCGACCACCATCCGGCAATCCAAGGAAGCGGTGGGGGCGGGCATCGGCCAGTCCGACCTGCCCCTGGCGGTCATTGGCCAGGAGGGCGGCGTCAAGAATCCCCTGGGGGTGGGCCCGGCCCCGTCGCCGCGGGAACTGGCCGGAAAAGGCGACCCGAAAGCACTCCGCGAAACCGCGCTTCGCTATGCCACCGCGGCGCGTGCCGTCGGAGCGGCGGCCCTGTTGGGGCCGCGGCTCGACCTTGCCACGGCAATGAACGAGCATTCCGATTTGTGTTTCGGCACATCGCCCGACGAGGTGTCCGAGTCGGGCATAGCCTTTGCGCGCGCCGTGGCCGAAGGGGGGGTGCTCCCCATCGTGATGCATTATCCGGGCATGGGCACGGCGGTGCGCACCGCATCGGGACCGCCGGTGGTGGCGGAAACAAACTTTGACGCGCTGGCTGATCTCATGCTGCCCTTTGACAATGCCGCAACCGACCAGCTGCCGGGCATATTGGTGGGCTGCGTCACCGTGCCCGCGCTGGACAAGACCCAAACCGGACGCCTGGCCTGCGCTTCGCCCGTGATGGTGCAGGGCATCCTCCGGGACAAGCTTGCCTATCAGGGCGTGGTGCTGGCCGATGTGAGCCAGCCGGGACTGGTAACCTCGGTGGCGCTCGACGTGTTTGTGACAAACTGCCTGGCGGCGGGATGCGACGCCGTGCTGCTGGGTCCGGTCACGCCGGCCGATTTTGAGCAGATATGCCGCACATTGACCGTCGCCCTGCGCGACGGCGTTCTGGTCACGGATCGCATGGCCGCGGCACGCGCGCGGCTTGCTTCATGGAGCCTTGCGCTGAAGATGGAAACGCCCGCCGGCGAGAAAACGCCCGCCGCGCCGCCCGCAGCCAAGCCTGAACCCGCACCCGAACCCATCACGGACGCGACACCGCCCGAGCCCGTGCCTGCGCCTGCGCCTGTACCCGCCCCGGCCCCGGCCCCGGCACCTGAACCGGTGGCGACAACCCCGGCACCCATGCCGACGCCGGCCCCGACAACGGGGACCGTGGAACACACGATTGCCCCGGGTGAAACGCTTGACGGCATTGCCAAGAAGTACGGCGTGTCCATGGCGGATGTCATGAAGCAGAACAATCTGAAGAACAACAATTCCATCCAGGCCGGGGCAAAGCTGACGATACAACTTCCGGCAGCGGCGGAGCCCCCCAAACCGGCGGCGGCACCCGCGCCGGAACCGCCCGCGCCGCCGGTGCAAGAGGCCGCGCCGGCCCCGGAAACGCCGACCCCTGCCGTTCCCCCCGCGGAAACGCCGAAAGCGGATGAAAAGCCCGCACCGGCAGCGCAGGAAACGGCGCCCGCGCCCGCAGCGCAGGAAACGGCGCCGGCGCCCACTGTGCCCGTCCAAGAAACCAAAACGGAAGAGTCCAAGACACCGGAGAGTTCCGCAACACCCGCGTCCGAACCCAAACCTGCGGCGGAACCGGCACCCGCCCCGGTGCCCGAACCGGCACCGGTGGCCTCGCCTGAAAAACAGGCCGGGGGGGTGGAGCATACAATAGCCCCGGGTGAAACGCTGGAAGCCATCGCCAAGAAATATGGCGTGTCCGTGGCGGAACTGGTCAAACAGAACAACCTGTCAAATACGAACAGTATCCAGGCCGGGGCCAAACTGAAGATACCGGCGCAGGCATCGTCAGAGACCACCGCGCCCGCTGAAAAGGCGGAGAGTGTGCCTGCTCCGGAATCCAAGCCGAAACCCGAGCCGAAACCGGCCGGGGGTCCTGCACCGGCGCCCGTCCCCGAGACAGCGCAGGCAGAACCGGTGCCGGCTCCCGTGCCCGCGCCGGAGGAGAAGCCAGCGGCCCCTGCCCCGGCGGCGGAAAACACCGCAGCGCCGGAAGGCGGGGGCGAGTATGAATATCACGTCGTGCAGCAGGGGGAGAACCTGTACCGCCTCTCCATCAACTGCGGCACCACGAAGGAAGAGTTGATGCGTCTAAACGACATCAAGGACCCGACCCTGGTCAAGGTCGGACTGAAACTCAAAGTGCCGAAGAAGAAATAGCAGAACAGGAGCCCCTTTCCATGCAATACCGAAAACTGGGCAACAGCAACCTGCGTGTGCCGGTGGTTTCCTTTGGCGCATGGGCCGCCGGCGGCTGGATGTGGGGCGGCCCCGACGACGACAACGCCGTGCGCGCCATGGAAGCGGCGATTGACCTGGGCATCAACTGCATCGACACGGCGCCCGCCTATGGCATGGGCCACAGTGAAACGCTGGTCGGGCGGGCCGTTGCGGGAAAGCGGGACCGCGTGGTTGTCGCCACGAAGTGCGGACTGCGCTGGGACTGCACCGACGGCGAATGCTACTTCGACACGAAGGACAATGAAGGCCGGCCCAAGACCCTCTACAGGAATCTGCGCCCCCAATCCATACGGCACGAATGCGAGCAGAGTCTGCGCCGCATGAAGATCGACCATATCGACCTGTACCAATGCCACTGGCCGGACAGCACCACGCCCATCGACGAGACGATGGCCGCGCTGCTCGACCTGCGGCAGCAGGGAAAGATACGCGCCATCGGCGTGAGCAATTTCACGGCGGACATGATGCGCCAGTGCCTGCAGGCCGGGATGATCGCCAGCGACCAGCCGCCCTACAGCGCGCTGACACGGGTTGCGGAAAAGGAGGTGCTGCCCTTCTGCCGGGAAAACAACATCGGCGTGCTCGCCTACAGCCCGCTGGCCCAGGGCCTGCTCACCGGCAAGGTCCCGGTGGACCGCGAATTCCCCGAAGGCGACATGCGCCGCACCAAACCCCTGTTCACCCGCGAGAACCGGCTGAAGGTTGCGGCCATGCTCGAACAGGTCAAGCCCGTCGCCGAAGCGCATCAGGCCACCCTCGGCCAGGTCTTTCTCGCATGGACCGTGGCCCAACCGGGCATGACCAGCGCGCTCGCCGGTGCCCGCAACGAGGCGCAGGTGCAAGAGAACGCCGGGGCCGGCGACCTGCACCTGACAGACGGCGAGATCGC
>CAZOMH010000200.1:0-7354 GCA_964580415.1 uncultured Nitrospirales bacterium | reverse complement strand
CCAAGACCAGACGTTTTTTCCACCCTGCCAGAACTGTCGCCATATACGCGTTCTTAACCCCTGGACCGCACGAGGCGCTCAACCCCGCCACCGCTACGGCACCCTGTTTCTGTTAACTCCGCGAAAAGTGCAACGACTGAGCCTATTCGCTGAATAAACTCTTGACACGTATTGTAGTAAACCTTAGTTCAGTTGTCAAGACTTCTCTGCACCTTTTCTCGAAGATAATTTCGAAGACGGTTTTCACACCTTCGAATTTCCCCTTTCATCGCCAAAAACGGGCCATTTGGCAAGTATTTCCCGCCGGTTGCGGCTGTAGGACCACGCTTTGGGACAGGGAAATTCCGTCGGCCTGTGAGGCATTTTTAGCGGAAAGAGCACTGCAAGACCACAAAAGTCATCGCAATAAATCCCGGATATACACAATTGTTAGGGATAGAACACTCCGTGCGAACAAGCCCGTGACCGGAGCAGGAAATGTTGAATTTGTGTTGAACCGGCGGTTCGCCCACGGGCAAGAACGGGCGCAATCTTCGCGAACGGTTTGCGAGACCTCCGAAGGAACCCGGAATCAGGCAATTCGTCATTTGGATTCTGACGATGCGGCCGCCGGCGCAATTGGAACCGGAGAATTCTCGGCGGGCCGCGCGTCGGGCCGCAGGAAGAGCCGGTTCAGGTCGTAATGCACATACTTCTGCCGGCAGGCCTCCTGGCCGTTCTTGGCATGGGCCACCCACATCTGGCGGTCGGTGGTGTTGGTCAGCACGGAATGCAGGTTGTCGCCTTCCATGGCAGTGGCGCGCAGTATGTCGAGGGCAATGGACTGGTCTATCTTGCCGTAGTTCTGCTGTATGCGGGTGGCGATGCCTTTGTACCGGTGGTCGTAAGAATTGGAGCCGTAGGGCATTCCGGGCGCATTCGCACATTCCTGCAGGCCGCGCACGGTTGGATCCATGGCCTCGTCGGCGCGGAAAACGGCGTCTTCGATGCGAATGGCATATTCGCAGGTCTCCTTGGGATCGTTCGGACCGAACATGGCCACATGGTGCGCGGTGGTCTCGTAGGCGCGGGCATCGCGGGCGTCGCCGTCGGCAATGACATAATTGTAGCCCACGGTGTGTTTGACACTGTTAATCAGTCCGGTTACCTGATCGAGGTCGGAACATTCCTCCAAAATTCTGCGCAGCACGAACTCCAATGGAATGCCGCGCAATGACTTGTCCTTTGTTATGGCGCCAATCTGGGCGATGGACATGCCCTCCATGTTCATCCCGCTGAGCACGCCGATTTGCCCGGCATAACCGACCGAAGCAAACCGGTTGTGGCCGTCCGGCTCATAAAGAGCCAAAACGGCGGTGTCTTCAAGGCCGACTGAGAGAATCCAGTCGAAATTGCGCCCCTGATAGAGCTTTCCGTCGGTGGTGGCCTTTCCCCAAAGGGCAAAGGAACTGCATCCGCGCTCGGTGATGACGGAAATCACCTGTCCACGCCGGATAACCTGCAGGTCGGCGCCGCTTCCGTCGGCCAACCCCTCCATCTCGCGCCTGTACCGCTCCGGGATGTACGGCGAGCAAAGCTGATAGGTGACATCCAGGATCAAATTGGCGGCAAATTTGGGCAGACCCATTTCCTTCTTGGCCTGATTGAGAAGGTCGTCGAAACGGCTGACCATCAGTTGGACTTTTTCACGGGCCAGACTGCCCCGCTGAAAGCCCATTTCATAGGGGGAACCCTTCAAGTGCAGCACAAGCGTGCCGTCGATTTCCTCTGCGTACCCCTTTTCGTTGGGGTCCACCTTTTCGACCGGACCGCGTCCGGGATGAATCCAAACATACCCGGAAACCAGCACAACCATTGCGATGCCGAAAAGGAAAACGAGTGTCTTCTTGAAGAACTTGAGCATTTGCACAACTCCCTTGGCCCGGTGCCGGTGTCCCGCCAATGAAAACGGACCGGCGCTTGCCGGGGCTTTTCGTTCGACTGCGGAGTCTTGCGGGCGGTTTCGCCCGCCGCCGACGCTGCCCCGCCCCTATCGGAGGTGCGACAAGGCTGCCTGCACGTCCGCCGCGGAAGTGCCTATGGTGATGGCGCAACGGAAACCCAAATCGGCGGCGCGCGTTTCGTAGGGAAACGTGCGCACCGCGCTCAGGGGAGTTGCCCCGGTGGCGTAACTGCCCCCGCAAACCTCGATATTGTCCCCAAAGTCGGGCTCCCGTTTGGCGACTTCCGCGACCGGACAGGTTGCGGTCCACTCGGAGACATTTCCGGCCATGTCGTAACATCCCGACCATGTGTGGTCACGGTCGTAGGACTTTACAGCCACAACCGCCTGCGCCTGGCAGTTGCAGACGTTGGCCTGCCATTCGGCACCCCAGGGGTACTGGTCGGAGGCGTTGTTGCCGCCATAAGCAGCCCGGACCCACTGGGCCCGGGTCGGCAGCGTCTTGCCCCGGGAGAGGGCATAGGCCTGGGCATCGAACCATGAAACCCATGCAACGGGATATTCCGTATACGATTCCATCACGGTCCGAAGTTCTTCGGGAACGCGCCACCCCCCCTCGATACTGCGGCAAAACTCGGCATACTGGCCTATGGAGACCTCGGTGATATCCACCAGGAAGGCCGGCACGTTCTGCGCCACACCGTCCACAACAGCCGTTCCGGGGGGTATAAAGGCCATTCCTTCGCGCATCAGGGCCATGGCAAGAAAACGCTGCAATGCGTCTTCCGCGGCGGGCACAGCCCCGTTCCCTCCGTCGCGGTGTGCGGCGGCGGCTTCGTTCCAGCGCGATTCGGCAGACTCAAGCATCGCGCGCATGTCCTGGCTGCTCTTGGCGAGCGGTTCGACCCGCAACCGCACGATATTCACCAGCTGTTCAAGTTCGCCAAACCGGTCTCCCGGCACGGCGGCGGCGGCGGGCGCAACCGGGGCAACCTCCTGCCAGCGGCGGTGCAACCAGCCTGTCCCCCCGACCATGGCGGCAACAAGAGCGATAATAACCAGCACGCCCGCAATGCGCCGCCAGGGAAGCGGCTTGGCATCGCGCATCTTGCGGTGCCGGGCAAGGGTCTTGTCGACATTCTTTCCGGAGGAGACAATGTCGATAATCGGCTTGAGCGCCGCGCGCAGCTCGGCGGCGTTCTGAAACCGCTTTTCCGGGTCGGGGTCCACGCACTTGGCGACGATCTCGTCCATCGCGGGCGGAATTTCCTTGAGCATCTGCGAAGCGGGACGGGGCACACCGGTGGGCATGTTGCCCGTAAGCACCTCGTAAAGCACCACGCCGACACTGTATATGTCGGCGCGCTGATCGACCTCGTGGCTGTTGCGCAACTGCTCGGGCGACATGTAATACGGCGTTCCCATCACCACCGACGCGCCGGTCATGCGCGTGTTGTCCATGAGCTTGGAAATGCCAAAATCCATCAGCTTGATGCGTTTCCCCTGTTCAAGCATGATGTTCTCGGGTTTGATGTCGCGGTGGATGGTGTACTGGTGGGCGTATTCCAGGGCCACGCACAGTTCGTCAATAATACGCAGCACCTCGGCAAGGGGAATGCGCTTTCCGGGCGGCATCTTCTCCAGCATGCCGCGCAGCGAATCGCCCTGCACATACTCCATGGAGATGTACATGCCCTTGCCCGCGCTGCCGATGTCATGCACGCGCACGATATTGGGGTGGGCAAGTTTGCGGGCAATGCGGGCCTCATTGAAGAACCGCTCGACAACCATTTTGTCGCGCAAAAACTGCGGCAGCAGCGTTTTCAGCGCAACGTCCTCGCCGAGGACGTTGTCATGGACCTTGTATATCCGGCCCATGCCTCCCCGGCCAATCAGGTCGAGCACGGTAAAACGGCCGTTTATGACCTGCCCCCGGCGGAAATCGAAATCACTTTGCGCCGCGCCCGCCTGCACTGTCGCCCCATTGTTCACCGGAGCTTTTAACGGTGCCTGGCATTTTTGACAGTGGCTCTGTCCCGGCGGGTTGTCATTCATGCATTTTGAACACTTCACAACGCGCTCATCTCCCTGTACGGTCCGCACCTGGCCGTCCCGGACCGGCAACAGAATGACTATAGCACAAGCCCGGGCGGCGCTTGCACCACAACGCACCCCGGATGATTGCCCAACGGGAGATCACGGGCAAAATATCCGCGCCGACCCGGGGTGAAACCGTTGCCGGACGGCGGTGGTCCTTCCCCGAGAAGCCCCGTCGGCGGGGTTTGGGTCTTACGTGTCACTTCCAACCCAAGGGAGTCCCCCATGACCGTCCCCGCGTTCCCCGTTCCGGCCCTGCTTCTTGCATTGCTCACGCTGCCCCTCTCCGCCTTTTCCGCGCCGCCGCCCGTCCAGAACGCGCAATGGACGCCCGTTCGCGATGAGGTGTACCTGCAAGAGTCGGGAAGACAGGTGCCGTCAGACCGGCCGGTATTCGCCGTCGGCGTGCTGGGCGGCCAGGTTTACGCGGGGTTCGGAAACGGCGTCATGCGCCTCAACGGCGACACGCTGGAAGCGGTGGAGGACGGGCCGCACGAATATGTGCTCCGAATGCGAACGGTGGACGACGCGCTGTGGGTAATGACAAAGACCGCGCTGCACCGGTTTTCGCAGGGAGTGTGGACACAGGCGGGCGAGGGGCCGTTTGCGGACGCATGCGGCTTCAACGGGGAGGTGATCGCCGCAAGGGAGAACGGCCTCCACCGCTACCGCGGCGGGAAGATGGAACCCTGGTCCGTCGAGGACCCCGCCATCGGCCCCATCAGCGCGCTGGCCTGCCATGCGGACACCGTATATTGCATGGGCTTTGACCGGGTATTTCTCTTCGACGGCCTGCGTTTTGTGTCGCAGCGGCAGGACATTACCGAATTTGGCTCGCTGCCGTCGAAAGACCTGCGGGACATGATTTCGATGGGAGACCGGCTCGTGGTGGGCTCGCACATCGGGTTGGGCATGATCCGGGGCACGGCGGCCACCTCGATACTCCCCTTCGACGGACTCCCCTGCAATGAAATCACCTGCCTCGCCAAAGGTTTTGACCATGATTTCTGGGCGGGAACGACCAAAGGCGCCATCCGCTGCGCAAACGGGGAGTTTCAGTATTTCACGGTATCGCGATGGCTTCCGGACGAACGGGTCAACGCCATCGCCTGCAAAGACCGGGCAGTCTATATTGCGACGGACAAAGGCATTGGCATCATTGAATACGAACCCTACACCCTGCTCAAGAAGGCGGACTATTATGAACGCCATCTGGAAGAATGGGGCCAGAAACGGGGTCCCTTTGTCCACATTCTCATGAAGACCCCGAAAACACCGTCGTGGGTTCGGCAGGTGAGCGACAACGACGTGGGCTGGAGCACGCACTACTGGGCGGCGCAGGCGTTCAAGTATGCCGTCACGGGAGACCCGAAAGCGCGTCAGAACGCCGTGGACGGATTCAACGCCATGAAATGGTCGGAGGAGATCACCGGCATTCCGGGATTTCCGGCCCGGTCCATCTGGGCCGTCGGTGAAACCGGGTACAAAGTGCAGACCGGTTCGGGCCACCTTCCCGCGGAATGGAACCCCACGGCAGACGGCCGGTGGGAGTGGAAGGGCGACACCTCAAGCGATGAAATAGACGCGCAGTATTACTATGCATGGATATATTACGCGCTTGTAGCGGACCCAAAAGGCAAAGCACAGGCCGCCGACCATGTGTCGCGCGTGATGGACCACATCATGGACCACGGACGGACCCTGTGCGACGTGGACGGAAAACCCACGGCCTGGGGCCGCTGGGACCCGGAGTATTTTGCCGGAAAAGGAGACTATGCCCGCGGACTGAACGGCATGGAAATATTGAACTATCTCCGGGTTACGCACGCCATCACGGGCAACCAGAAGTATTTGGACGCCTACAACAAACTCCTCGGGGAGGGGTATGCGGATCAGATTATCGTCCAGAAGAGCGTCTCACCGCTGCATCTTTTCCACTCCGATGACCGGCTCGCCTTCTACTGCTATTACACGCTCCTTCCCCTGGAACAGGACATCTACTGGCGCGGCATCTACCGGCGCAGCCTGGAGCGCAGTTGGGAAATTGAGCGCATCGAACAAGTGCCGTGGTTCAACTTCATCTACGGCGCACTCACGGGCAACGAGTGCGAAACCGGGCCGGCAGCAGATCATCTGCGCGCATGGCCGCTCGATTTGCAGTCGTACCCCTACGACCACAGCGCCCGGCTCGATATCCAGCCGCCAAAAGGGTATCTGCCCTATGCAAAGGTGGAAAAGGCTTTGTCCCCCCGCGAAACCAATCCCCGGCGCTGGAGTGAGAATCAGGGTGCCCTCAAAGGGAACCCCCGCAGGGTGGTGGACGATCCGTCGGGATGGCTGGACGCCTACTGGATGGGCCGCTACTACGGCATGATTCTGGCCCCCGACACCACGGACCCGGCGCTGACCTCTGTGCCGCGGCGCGGTCTGCAACTCGGCGCAGTGCCCTATGACGGACCGCCGATGCCAAACGTACTGGACTAAAACCGGGTTCGCGTCCCTTTTTGAGTGCGTGCGGCCATGCCGCCGCTTTGGATGGCGGAAGCCACGCTTCCGCCCGCCGGGGCATGGCCGCCGCACTCAAAAAATGAAGGCCGCCCCCTCACGCCGCTGGTGCGAAGGGGCGGTGCGTGTCCGGAAGGGTTGGGCTCAGTTGCCGCATCCGCAGCAGCAGCCGCGGGCGTTGAGCCAGTCGATGATGCCCTGCGGGTCGGGCGAGTAGGCGTCGGCACCGATCTTGTCGCAGAATTCCTGGGTGAGCGGTGCGCCGCCGACAACCACGACCGCCTTCGGGTCCTTTTCCTTGACGAGCTTGGTGGTGGCTTCCATGTTGACCATGGTGGTGGTGAGAAGCGCGCTCAGGCCGACGATGCAGCCGGGGTGTTTCTCGACTTCGGCGAGGAACTTCTCGGGAGCCACATCGACGCCGAGGTCGATGACCTCGTAGCCCGCGCCTTCCATCATCATGCGGACAAGGTTCTTGCCGATGTCATGCAGGTCGCCCTTGACGGTGCCGACAACGAACACGCCCTTGCGCACTGCGGCGCCGCTGGCGAAAGCGGGCTTGAGCTGGTCCATGCCGGCGGTCATGGCCTTGGCGGCCATGAGCAGATCGGGCACAAACACTTCGTTCTTGCTGAACTTGCGGCCGACTTCGTTCATGCCGACCATCAGGCCCCGCGTGAGGATGTCGTTCGGGTTCACGCCGGTGGCCAGCGCGTCGCGGACGAGTTCGAAGACGCCCTCCTGGCCGCGAAGGTCCGGCGGATAGGGCGAATTCTGGTTGATCTTGCCCCGGCTCGTGCAGGTTGCGAT
>CAZOMH010000199.1:0-7418 GCA_964580415.1 uncultured Nitrospirales bacterium | reverse complement strand
AACTGCCCACGCCTTCGCCGACCCACAGATAAGCGTACACGCGCAGGCCGCGGCTCATGGGTTGTTCCGCGCCGTTCACGTGCAGCTTGAAGATGCCGCCGCGGCGTTTCACCTCGCCGTACACCAGTGCCACCAGATCGATGAACGCGCCGTCATGGTCGGCCGTTTCTTCAAAGGCATCGACCTCATCGGCCGTGGCCGGTCCCCGGCCGTGATGCTGGTTGGCGAGATAACCGCCGTCGTCGTAGAGACCGTCCGCCCCGTATTCGTCCATCACGGCCAGCACCTTCGGCAGCAGGTACGCGCGCCAGCCGGCGCTCGCCGGGGCGCACCGCGCCATGTTCCAATAGCCAAGGACCAGGAAGTCCTTGTCGCGCATCCATTCGGGGCGGAAATCGGGATCGGTCCGCTGAATAAAGCCGGTCGAAACGTAAGGCAGCAGCTTCATCCCCCGCCGGTGCGCCATCTCCACAAAACGTCGAAACCCCTCCGGGTTGGCCGGGCTGTATTTGTCGCCGCCGAAGAGCCTGAGCGAATCGTTCCAGTCGTCAAAGACCTGGATGATTTGGATGCCGTGATCGCGAAGACGGTCCAGTTCCTGCTCGTCATACTCGTTCGGCGCCCACCGTTCCCTGGACGGGTACTCGCCGAGATTGTACGTTGCCTGCGCCGGGAGATAGTCCGACACCAGATGCCTGCGCATGCACTTCCGGACCGCCCGCCCGCAGAACCGAATGCTGCCCAGACGCCGCCGATGATCCTCTGCCGTGAACGATTTTAGGACCGGCGGCACGCCGCGGCCGGCGGCCGGACTCCCGGCAGCCTCCGCCTGCGCCTCCGAACCGTGTGCAGCCACCAGTCCCAGTGTTCCCGCCCCCAGCGAGGTTTTCAAGAAATCGCGACGAACCATGTTCAGTCTCCCGCGCAAAATGTCCGGCCACCCGCGCAGTTTCGCAGCTTGGCGCGCGCGTGTCAAACCGGCGCGATATTCCGGCTTGCCGTGACACACGGCGGCGCGCCGGTGGACATGGCGGCGTCTGTGATAAAATGACATCTGGCAACCATCAACCAGGACTTACGACATGGACCGAGCAAAACGCATTCTCACCGGGAACTTCCTTGCCTCCGAAATCAAACCGTATGTGCTGGCCGAGGCCTGCATTTTCTGGGGGCTCATTTTTGTGGCGTGGCTGAGCTATCCGGCCGGGCACCATTATTCCATCATGTCGCACACGTTCAGCTTTCTGGGTTCTTGGGACCCGCAGCACAACCCCGATCACTGGTATTTCTTCTCCGCGGGCATGGGCTTTTGGTCTGTCGCGTCGATTCCACTGGTGTTCTACCATTACCGGCGTTTCGCGCTGATTTCGCGCTGGGCGGCCGGTGTGGGTTCCTTCTTTCTGCTCTTGGGCAGCATTGGCACGATGGGTGTGGCCTGTTTCCCGGACGCGCGCGGTGCGGCAATCGGCACGGTCGAGTGGACGAAGATTCATGAGAAGGTGGCCGTGCTGGTGGCCATCGGGTATACCCTGGGGCTCCTGTGGCACGGCGGGATGCTGCTTTGGGACCGCGCGGTGCTGGCGCGGGGCGGACGCCCGACGCACTTTGAGCATGGGCGGCTCGCGGCACCGTACCTGTTCTGGCTGGCGGTGACGGGCGCCGGCGTGTGCAACCAGGTCATCTGGGGCATGCGTTACGGGGAAATGAAAAAGGCGGCGGCGTTGGCGGGCACACAAATCCGCAGTTCCTGGGGCGAGTCGCTGAACACGATCTGGGCGTTCCCGCTTTGGGAAAACCTCGTGATCTACACGCTGTTCATTTTCCTGGCGTGGTTCACGCTGGCCGTGCCCAAAGAGATTCCCCAACGCATAAACAGAGGATAGTCCGCGCCGGGCAGCGCGGTCTTGTCATTGCACACAGTTGACGCGGGCAACATAAAACAACGGGTGAGACCGGGAGTATCGGGGCCATGCGGGCATTGATTGCGTCTGTCGCGGCGGGCATGCTGGTTTGTTGCGGGGCACAGGCTTTCGGACCGGCCACGCACGCCTACCTGGCGATCAACGCCACGGGCAGCACCAACCCGGACACGGTGTGGGGGGCGATGGCCCCCGACTTTGCACAACTCGCCAAGGCAGACAACCCGACGGCGGCGGGCGTGCTCGGCAGCATGACCCATTTCGAATTCCCGCGGCTGGCACAGTCGTGCTTTTCCATGGGATTTTCCTCGCACAACGGCACCTGGGGCGGCGACCATTATGCGCACATGATATTTGCCGCGCAGCCCGAGGAAATTCTGTCGGTGATCGTCATCCGACAACTGAGCCAGGAATTCAGTATTCCGATCCCGCGGGGAGAGGATTTGTTTGAAGCGGCCATGGACTATCTTGTGCGCGTGGATTACGGCCCCGCGCTGGGAGCGATTATCGAGCGCAGCACCGCCGCACCGGACGCGCAGGACGAGCAGGCGGTGGTGGATGCCTATGCTTCCGAACTGGCCGCGCGCACGCCTGGTCTGACCGCGGAGCAGGCCGAAACGCTCATCCGCAACGCATACCGGGCCTATTTGCAGGCGACGCATGCGTTCGGGCGGCAGCTGAAGGGCGACGTGGCCTCCGCGCGGGCGGCAATGCTGCCCATTCTGGCCGCCTACATGAATATTGATGCGGCCACGGCGGGCATTTATTTTGACCGGGCCGTGGAACTCTGCGCGGGGTTCAAGACGGAACTGGCCCGTATCAGCGGGGAAATTGGCGGCCAGCTTGCCGCGCTGAACTGCCCCTCGCCCGAGGGGGAAGGGGAGAGCGAAGGGGAATCCGAAACCCCGCTCGACTTCTGCACACTTCTCTACGGTGTGTCGAACAATGCGCTGCTGGGCGCGGTGGGCGAACAGTACCGCAGCCTGATTTCGCTGCTGTCGCCCGACACGGCCGATCTGAACGGCCCCTTCACGGTGGACCTGACCAATTCATCCAATTACATTGTTACCGTGCAGGGCAACCAGATGCTCGACGGCGCCAATGAACTGGGCCTGCTTGCCCATATTCTGCTCGACCCGGACTTTGACAACGGGGTGCTGACCCATGCGCAGGCGGAGGCCGCCTGGCAGCATAATTATGACAAGCTGTTGAACTGGAATGTGGGACCGGCCCTGGGCCCCACACTCGTGCCGATGGTGCCGGGACTTATGGAAATACTGACCGCCTATGTCACGCTGGGCGACGGGGAGGTAGGCAGCTCCGCGTACCGGAAGGTGAGCGGAGCGGGTTCCTTCGGCTTTGTCGCCGGCTTGTTTTCCCTGTTGAACGACGCGCTGATCGAGAACATCGGCAGCGGCTTTGCCCACCCGGTGCTGGACAAGAGCGACTTCATGCTGCTGCCGTCGCTGTCGGCCGACGGCGATGCCGACGGTGACGGGTACACGAACCGGCAGGAATACGCCTATTTCTCCCCGCGGGCCTGCGTGCTCCCCGGCAAGAGCAATCCTTCCGTGGACTACGTGCTGGCGGCGCTCAATCCGGGCATCTGTCCGGACTGTCCCGAATGTCCCGTCTGCACGCCCACCACGGGTTCCATGTACGCCGTCGGCGCCGACGCATGCCTGTCCGTGCCCGGCAGTTTCCCTGCCGCCACCGCGTTTGCGTGGTCGAAGGACGGGGTTGGCGCGCTCGCCGAAGGCCGGTATGCCGGCGTGCATTGTCCGCGGCTGTCTATCGTGAACCTGCAATTGGAGGATTCGGGCACATACCGATGCGCGTACGGCAATGCGAAAGCGGAGCATAGTGTCACCATAACCGTCACGCCCAAAATGCCCGCCTGGGGCGCCGGATCAATTGCGGCCGGGGCGGCACTGCTGGCCGCGCTGGCCGCACGGGCAAAAAAGAACCGCGCCGGGAAAACCGCGGCGCGGCAATGATCCCGGTCAGGGCTAGGTCACGTTAATTTTCAGATAGTACTTGTTGACGACGCGGTCAATGGCGCTCGGCGTGGCCACCACGATCTCGATGTAGGCGCCGGTGGCGTGCTGCAAATCTTCAATGGCGATGAGGTCAAGCGGGTTGGCCATGGCCACGGTCAGTTGCCCGCTGTCATAGGAGAGCGGCACCAGACGGTGGTTTACGGCGACATTCTGCGGCACCATGCGCAGCGCCTCCGCAGTCATTTCCCGTTCGATGTTGTCGGCGAAGCGGGTGCGCAGTTGCGCGGCAAGCGTCGCGGCGATCACATCCTCCGTGGCGTAACCGCGCTCCACAATGATCTGGCCAAGCCGTTTGCGCGGATCGGACGCCTGAACGCGGATGGACTCGTCCAACTGGTCCTGTGTCATGATGCCGGCCTCGACCAGAATCTCGCCAAGCTGGCGGCGCGGACCGCGGCCGCGCGACCGGTTGACAACGGCGGCGACGTCGTTCGCCGGCTTGGGCCTTTCCCGGCGCGGCGGGGCTGCGGGCGGTGGCGGGGGCGGCGGCGGCGGGGCAATGTCGTCCATGAAGGAATCCTCAATGGACTTCATGCGCCGCGGCGGGGCGCTCTTTGGGGCTGCGGGCGCAGGCGCGGGCGCGGGCGCGGCCGTTTCGGGTGCCTGTGCGCGGGCGCGCAGCGCATGGGCGCGCTCCTTCTCCAGTTCTGTCTCAAGCTTGGCAATGCGCGCACGGAGTTCTGCGGTTTCCGATGCCTGCATGTCAAGCCCTTCGACCTGGCCGAGAAGCATCTTCTTTTCCAGTTCCGCCTTGCTGCGAGCCTCTTCGGCCGCTTCGACACTCGCCTTGAGCGCTCCGGACTCGGCCGACAGTCGGGCCACCTCTTCGGCCTGCCCGGCGATCAACCCGTCCTTCTCCGCCAACGCGGCCTGCACGCCCTCCAGCCGGGCGGCGCGTTCCGAGGCCTCCTTCAACTGCGCCTCGACGGCTTCCAGCGCGGCAATACGCCGGTCCTTCTCTTCGATGGCGGACTGGATGCCTTCCAGTTGCGCGGCGCGCTCCGAGGCTTCCTTAAGCTGCGCCTCGGCGGTTTCCAGTTCGGCGATACGCTGGTTCTTCTGTTCGATGGCGGCGAGGGCGTCTTCCAGTTGGGCGGCCTGTGCCATCGCGTCCTTCAACTGCGTTTCCACGGACTCGAGCGCGGCAATGCGCGCCTCTTTTTCGGCCAGCGCGGCCCGGGTGTTCTCTCCCTGTTGGGCGGCCCGCTCCGCGGCCTCTTTCAACTGCGCCTCGGCAGCCTCCAACTCGGCGATGCGCAGGTCTTTTTCAGCCAGCGCCGCCTGCACCGCTTCCAGTTGTTCGGCGCGTTCCAGCGCGTCCTTCAACCGCGCCTCAACGGCCTCCAGCGCGGCGATGCGCGCCTCCTTTTCCGCGAGCGCGGATTCGGTGACGTCGAGTTTGTCCGCACGTTCGCGGGCTTCGGCCAGTTGGCTCTCGGCCAGTTCCAATTCGGCAATGCGTGCCCGAAGTTCATCCGCAAGTCCCGCGGCGTTCTCCAGTTCCGTGATGCGCGCATCGCGCTCTGCCACCACCCCCGGCAACGGTTCCAGTTCCGCGAGCAGCGCATCGCGTTTGGCGAGGGTCTCCCGGAGGGCGTCGGCCTCGGCAAGGAGTGCGTTCTTGGCGGCGATTTCATCGGCCAGTTGGGCGCTCCGCTGTGACAGCTCTGCAATGACCGCAGCCTGCCCCCCGTCGTCGGAACGGAGTTGTGCCAACCGTCCGGCCTGTTCCCGAAGCCGCGAGACGCGCCGCTGCAACCGGGTTGCGGCCTCTTCGTGCCATGCGTCAAAAGTCTGGGCTTTGCGGAGAAGGTCTCCGACGAGTTCGCTGGTGCTGGTTTCCATGAGACAATAATACTCCGGCTGGTCATGACATGCAGTGTCTATGAGCCCTAAATCCTGTCGTCTGCAAGTTCTACACACACACCCTTGACAATTAATTATAGTCGTGATCGTCTCTGTGCGCAACCGTTTTTCCGCGAGTTGGGCGGCAAATTTGTATTATGCCGCACAAATGGCCGCCAGTTTCGGCATATTTCGCACTTGTCCTTCGGCGAATTTCGAACTTTCACGCACGGATTTGTGGCGAAAGGGTTGTCTTGCGCGACCGGTCGGTGTAGCATATTTCGAGGTTGCGCAGGTTTTAGGAGGTTTCCCACGTTATGCTGCTTGAAGGAAAAACCGCCGTTGTTACCGGGGCGGGACGCGGTATTGGCCGTGCCATCGCGCTGGCCTTTGCCCGCGAGGGCTGCGATATTGCCGCGACGGCGCGTTCGACAAACGAGATCGAGGAGACGCGCCGTATAGTGGCGGAAACGGGACGCCGGGCAATCGCGGTGGCCTGTGATGTGGCCGACCCGGTATCGGTGACGGCGATGGCGCAGACGGTGCTTGCCGAATTCGGAGCCGTGGATATTTTGGTCAATAATGCCGGCTACGGGAAATTCAGGCCGTTCGTGGAGCTGACGGACGCGGATTTCACGCGCACCATTGATGTGAACCTGACGGGGGCGTTTCGCTGCATCAAGGCCTTCCTGCCGGGCATGATGGAGCGCAAGTCGGGGAAAATCATCAACGTGTCGAGCGTTTCCGGGCTGAAAGCGATCAACCGGCAGAGCGCCTACTGCGCGTCGAAGCACGGACTGAACGGGCTGAGCAAGACGCTGGGTCTGGAATTGCGTCCTTATGGCATTGCGGTGCATGCCCTGTGTCCGGGCGGTGTGACAACGCGCCTGTCCGAAGAGGAGATGCCCGAACGCGACAAGACGGACTGGATGCTGCCGGAGGACATCGCGCATGCCGCGCTGTTCCTGGCCTCCATGGGGCCGCGCGCCACAACCGATGTCATTCACATCCGCCGCTTCGGCGGCGAGCCGCTGTGATGGCGCAACTGCATTTCCCCCCCGAACCCCGGCCCGGTCCGGCACCCCGCCCCCCCGGCGATCCGAACCAGTCGGATATGGAGACCGAGGTCGAGATCGAGGGGGTGGTGGCGCGGATCGTCTACGAAAACCCGGAGAACGGGTATGTGGTGGCGCGGATGACCGCAAAGGGGCATCCTGATTTGGTGACCTTTGTGGGGAGCCTGCTGGCGGTGTCGCCGGGGGAGACGGTGCGCATCACGGGACGATGGGTGGAGGACCGCCGTTTTGGCCCGCAGGTGCGGGTCACGCTGTGCGAGACCATCCTGCCGGGCACGGTGGAGACTATCGAGGCGTACCTGGGTTCGGGCCTGATCCCCGGCATCGGTCCCGAATATGCCAAGCGGCTGGTGGCGGCCTTTCGCGAGGAGACGCTGCGTGTCATCGACCGGCAGCCGGAACGGCTGCGGGCGGTACCGGGTATCGGTCCCAAGCGGGCGCGTCAAATCCGCGACGCATGGAACGAGCGCCGCTCGGTCCATGCGGTCATGCTGTTCCTCCAGGGCTGCGGAGTGACG
>CAZOMH010000198.1:0-7459 GCA_964580415.1 uncultured Nitrospirales bacterium | reverse complement strand
TCGGCACGACCATGACGAGGCGATCGACGCCGGCCACCTTGGCCGGAACCGCGTCCCCTTCACCCGCGTCAGGTTTCACGCACAACGGCTTCACCCCGTGATACTTCAGCGGGTCCTGTTCCGCCTGGCGCAGTCCCTTGCCCTTTTCCGTCGTGCAGTGCAGAAAGATCGGCCCCTTCATGCGCTTGATGCTCTTGAGAAGTTCTATCAAGAGCGGCAGATCATGCCCGTCCACCGGACCGATATAGTTAAAGCCCAGTTCCTGGAAGAGACCGCCCTTCGTAATGAAACCCTTCAGGGATTTCTCGATATCCTGGATCGTCCGCGTCGCCCTTCCGCCAATCAGCGTCTTGACAAAGGACCCCACGTCCTGCTTGGCCCGCTTGTACGGACGGGCCGTGATAATTTGGTTAAAATAGTGCGCCAGCGCCCCCACATTCGGCGATATCGACATCTTGTTGTCGTTCAGGATCACCAGCATGTCCAGACCCAGGTGCCCCGCATGACCCAGCGCCTCAAACGCCATTCCGCCCGTCATCGCCCCGTCGCCAATCAGGGCCACCACATGATGTTTCTGCCCGAGCCGATCCCGCGCCACGGCCATCCCCGTCGCTGCGGAAATGGAAGTGGAACTGTGTCCCGTGCCAAAGCAGTCGCAGGGGCTCTCACTTGTCTTCGGATAGCCGCTGATGCCCCCTTTGAGGCGAAGCGAGTCAAAAACCTCGCGCCGTCCGGTAAGCAGTTTGTGGGCATAACATTGATGTCCCACATCCCACACCAACTGATCGGTCCCGATATCAAAGACGCAATGCAGCGCAATGGTTAACTCCACCACGCCCAGCGGTGACGCCAAATGCCCGCCGTTATGGTTCACCGTGTCGATGATCTGCGCCCGAAGTTCTCCGGCCAACTGTTCCAATTCTTCCGGCGTGTGCTTCTTCACATCGTCAGCACTGTGTATGGTATCGAGTATCCGCATCTTTGCTCTCGTCTTTGCCACTCCCATCCCCGTTTCCAGTGCCGCAGACCCGGGCACGCGGGCGAAAGCATAACATATTCGCAGGTCCTTCGGCAGTTTTCTCCCCCCTCTTTGACTGTATGACGGGGTTCTGGTACCCTAAATTCAGGAGTTATGGTGTGAAGTCTATGCACTCGTTCAGAACGTCGGTGATAATCCTTATCATGGCGGTCATGCTCTTTGAAGGCGCGCAGATGGGCGTGTCCCGCGTCGCCGGGGACCTGCACGTTTTCAACGAAACCACATGCCCCTTCGGGTGCGCCGATGAAGAGTCCCGCGGGACCTGCCCTGGCGCGGCCACGGCCCGGGCCGAATCGCTGCCTGTTTCCCATACCCGACCGGTGCCAAACCGCAACTCCGCCCGAAGCGCAACACCGCAAACGGCCTGCGACGACAGCTTCTGTCCCAGAAAGCCGGGCACCTTGCCCGTGTCGAATGCCAGGCTCATAATTCCTTCCGCCGTCCTTGGCTCGGTGATTCTGAGAGTCTGATCCCTCCTGCCGTCAGGCACTGGGTACTACAGAGCCCGTGACGCCCCACGGGGCCGTTCAGGACCCCTCGAAAACACCCGACAGGGCACGTACGCAATCCCCCAAACTGCGTTTCATTCGCCTCCATACCGCCGTGGGCTATGTCCAACAGGCGTCGAGGCAAAATAGGAGTTCCCCGCAAATGGACCTTGAAGATCTCTTTGGCCGCGGCCACAACCGCGGGCATCATGGCCGTGACAAACACGGCTATGGCAAGCACGACCATGACAAACATGACCATGACAAACATGACTCTTACGGTCATGAACGCGAGAAATACGGCCACAGCCGGCGGGAGCATGACCACGACGATCACGACGGCCACTCCCCCTTTGCGCGCAAACATGACAGCGAGTATCGCGAACAGGGTCATCGCGGACACGGATACCCCGGCGGACACGGATACGGCGGGGAACACCATGGGTCACAGGATATTGTGCGAACCTTCACGCGCCTGTCCGGCAGCATTCCCCACTTCAAGACACTTGTGGCGGTCCTTGCCGTCGGACTGGTCATTGTGCTTATCGTTGGCGGCCTCCTGGCCGCCATGTTCCTGCCCATGATCGCCCGGGGCCTGGGCCTCGTCAACCCCGCCGGCATACAGGGCGCCGTTCAATCGGTCGTCACCGGCGGCGGTGTGCAGGGCGCGGTCGAGGCCGCCATTCCCCCTGGAGGCATCAAGGGTGCCGTCGAATCGGTCATCCCCCCCGGAGGACTCAAAGGCGCCGTCGAATCCGTCGTCCCCGTGCAGCAGACGAAGGGGGTCATCGATTCAACCATCGCCTTCCTCCAATCCATCTGGTACGGAAAGCCGCCGCTACCCGCTGAAAAGCCCGCAACCCCCTGAGTATTGATGCCGGCGATTGTTCGCTGGAAACACAGTCCTGCCCCCAGACCGCGCAGCAACCCAGTGAAAACGCGGTCTGGGGGGTGGGAAAAGTTACAGGCTTCCGAAGGGCCGGGGGGTGTTGTCGGCGCACCATGTTATGGCCCATTCCTCCCCGTATTGCACACCGCCGTTGTGATGCCGTGAATTCACCGGCGACAACGCCACCATAGTGCCCCGAAATGGAAGGAGGTTCCTCCGGGAAATGTCCCGCCCCGACCGAGGTAGTATCTTCCGTATCCTTTTGCGGTAGACTTCAGGGTAGCAGGCGGATGGTGTATCCCAATAAGGCACCCTGAACGTACCATAATGCAGTCAGGAAAACGAACCATGAACAAAGCACTCCCCTTTCTGTTGTTGTTGTGCCTTGCAACGATTGCGTCCGCCACGGAGTACCCGACCGGGCTGGAGCGGGCCGGCTACCCCTCCGGGGATTGGGAAATCGTGCTGGCGTGGGAGGAAAGCGCCGGCACAGCCGCGCTCCTAACCGGGTATCACCTCCAATCCCGGACAAGCGCTGAAACAGCCGATGTCTACCTGGACAACGGCGGAAAAGTGCTTTCCGACGCCGATCTCTTGGCCTTTGGTGTGCCTGCCAAGCACTGGGACGCCCCGCCCGTGACCGTTTCCCCCAAGATCGTGCCCGGTTTCCCCAAGGCCAAAGCAGCCAACCCGCCCACGCCATGGGTATCCATTCCCAAGGGACAGCGTTTGGAAACCGTCCTAACCGCCCCTTCCGAATCCGCCCAACCCACTGCGGCGGAAGAGGATGGCGCAGCAAAAGGCCTCTCGCGCTATGGTTCCGTGATGGACCTGCCGACCCTCCTTTCGGTGGAGGGCAACAGTGCCGTTTTTGGCGAATGGCATGCCCTGCCGGACGGCAGGAACGCTTGGACCGCCACCGTGCGCGTGTTGGACGCGGTGGGGCTGCGTCTCCATTTTTCCGCCCAAAACCTCCCCGCCGGGGCTGAACTGATCGCCTATGACCCGGACTCCCCCGATTCGGCGGAACCCGTTGCGGCCACCGCTTCGGGCTGGGGACCGTCCTGTTTTAATGAGGCGGTCACCCTCGAATGCCGCCTTCCTGCCGGTATTCCCACGGACACGGTGAACATCGCCGTGGACCGCATCGGCTGGATGTACAAGATGCCCTTCGAGAAGTCCACCGCCGTGGGCAGTTGCAACATTGGCATCGCGTGCCGGTCTGACTGGCTTACAGTGGCCATGGCGGTCGGCCGGCTGGCCAAGGCCAACTCGGACGGGCTATGGGCCTGTACAGGCGCGCTTCTGGCTGATACCGTCGCCGACTCCCAAATTCCCTATCTGCTCACCGCCAATCACTGCGTAAGCTCCCAGTCCGAGGCCGAGAGCATAGAAGTCTACTGGCTTTACCAGCCCGACACCTGCGACGGCACCGCGCCCGAAATGAGCACGGTTCCCCATACCACCGGGGGCGCGGACTTCCTTGCCGGGGCAAACAACTCAAAAGGGACCGATTTTGCCTTTCTCCGCCTGAACAACGCCCCTCCCGACGGCCTCACACGCGCAGGCTATTCCACGGACCCGGCCGCCGTCGCCACCGCCGTTGCCGCCATACATCACCCCCAGGGCGAGGTCAAGCGCATTTCTTTCGGCACCATAACCGACACCGGCAGTCCCCGCAACGGCGGCACCCGCCTCAAACCCATCGCACGTTTCCATGAGGTCCACTGGCAGGAAGGAACCACCGAACCCGGTTCGTCGGGCTGTCCCCTGTTCACTGTGGATAATCCGCTCATCGTGGGCCAGTTGTACGGCGGTTATGCCGGGTGCAGCGCAACCACTGAACCCGACTATTTCGGGCGTTTTGACGTGACCTATCCCCTCATTGAGAAATGGCTCTCCCCGTCCTCTTCCACGGAAGGCGAAGGCGAAAGCGGCGATGACGGCTGCCAATGGTTCAAAATGGCCAACGCGGCCAACGCGGGCACCGTTGCAGCCCTGGTCGGCGTGCTTCTCCTCGCCGGCATGCTGGGGCGGAATCCGCGTCCATGATCGTCCCGCGACAGGCAATTGGCCTTGTCCTTTGCATGCTGTCAACATGCATCACCGTGCAGAATGCGCGCGGCGACGGGGCCGCCGCCTGGAGCAAAAACGAGGCGCGCGCGTTTCTTGTCCGAGAAAAGGCACTCCCCGATGGCGCCCAACTGACCGCCACCTGGCTTCAGATGACAGGCACCCAAAACGTCTACGCCCAGGCCATGGTCATTACCCCCGCCGTACACGGACCGGCCACGGTCCGTTACGTCAAGGACGGGCGGCTGCTCGATGACGCGGAAGCGCTTCGGCTCGGACTCTTGTCCGCTTCCGGAAATAATCTGCAAACCGGACAGGCCCCCATGAAGCCTGGAAGGCCGGAAAAGTCCCTGCAGCCGCACCCCGTTCCCCGCCTTACCCGCGACGAGATAGAAAAGGTACCCCGGATAGTGCTTGCCGCGCCCGACATGAACCGCGTGGCCGCCGAGGATACCGCCACGGCGGCAAGTGAAAAGGCCGTGCGTATTGGCGTCTTCCAGGAACTCCCCCAGCCGCTGGAGGTCATCCCTGGAACGAAGAGCATGTCGGCCAACGGCAGTGTCTGGGCAACCGCCATTACCTCTCCCGGAGCACTGGGACAGCGCATCGCCTTCGACCAATTGGCGCTGCCGCCAGGGGCCGAACTGATCTTGTATGATGCCGGCCATCCAGAAAACGCCCTGGGGCCGCTCGACACTGCCAACATACACGAATGGCCCTGCTGGGCGCCGGCCTGTCCCGGGGAGACCGTCGTCATCGAATGCCGTTTCCCGTCCGACAGCACCGTGGAACCCTTCTCCCTGCGCGTTGCAAGGGTGGCCCACATTTATCGCGATCCGCTTAAAGCCGCATCAGACAAGTCCCTCGCCGGAACCTGCAACAAGGACGTCACCTGCCGCCCCGAATGGGCCGATTTTGCGCTTGCCGTCGGCGGACTGGGCACCATTGACAGCTCCGGGGTTCTGTTCTGCACCTGCACACTGCTCGCGGACGCAAACCCCTGCGTGACCCCGCCGTATGTTCTCACGGCCAACCATTGTGTCCGCGGACAAACGGGAACCCGGGGCGCCGAGTCCCTCGAATTCTACTGGCAATACCAAACCTCCGCGTGCGACGGAACCGCCCCGTCACTGCTCACCGTGCCGCGCACCGTGGGCGGCGCGGACTATTTGGCCGGGATGACCGGCGACGGCGATTCCGGCGGCGGCTGCGATTTTACCTTTCTGCGGCTGCGCAATGAGCCGCCGGCCAACCTGCCCCGCATGGGGTGGACCGCCACCCCGCCACCGGTCGGCACGCCGGTAATATGTATCCACCATCCCCATGGCGATTTCAAACGCATCTCCGACGGCACACTGACCAACGTGTCCAATACCTGCCCGGACTGGTACCACCAGGTCACCTGGACCCTGGGCACCACGGAAGCCGGCTCGTCGGGGAGCCCCCTGGCCGTCAAAGCCACAGGCCAGATTATCGGCCAGTTGTGGGGCGGGGATGCCAGTTGTTACACCCCGGCAGCGCCCGATTATTTTGGACGTTTTGACCAGACCTACACCGCCATACGAGCCCTGCTCGAGCCGCCCGCGGCGTTCATGGACCATCTCGCCGCATCGGCGGACGAGGACAGCGGCACGGTGTCAATCGCCCTGTCCCTGTCCCGGCCCGCTACCGGACCGACCGATGTGCTCGTCACCCCGGAAGCCGGAACCGCCCTCCCGGGAAAGGACTATGCCGACACGCCCCAGACCGTCCGCTTCGACACGGGACAATCCGGACAGACTTGCGCATTTCCCATCCTGCCCAACCTGCGCCTTGACGGCAACCGTACCTTCACCCTTCGCCTGTCCTCCCCGGCAGGCTGCGCCATTCCGGTGGACGGCCAGTCGGCCACCGTAATAACGATCCTTGACGATGACGTCGATACCGACGGGGACGGCCTGTCCGACGCTGAAGAGACCATCATCTGCCATACCGACCCAAAGTCTGCGGACACCGACCATGACGGACTGACCGACGGCGACGAGGTGCATGGCCGTTACGGGCACGTGACTGACCCCAACAACTCCGATACCGACGGCGACGGCCTGTCTGATTTCATGGAGATACTCCAGCACCTCAATCCTTTGGATCCCGCCGACGTGCCCAAAGTATCGTCGCTTGCCGTTCCCTGGCATACGCCCTAATCCGCGCGCGCCATTTGCATCCCCCCGCCCGATTGGGCTATACACAGTAAAAGACATTTCGAGATCGCTGCGACCAAGGAGGCTGTTATGACCGCGTCCAATCACACAAAAGACGGCTGTTCCCGAAGGGAATTTGTTCATACCGCGGCGGTCGCGCTCGCCGCAGGGACCTCCCTCGGCGCGCTGACGGCTCCAGCGCAGGCACCCGTAAAGACACCGGTGCCCGAAAAGCTCTCCTGGGGGCTCCTGGTCCATCTCGGGTTGAACATGTGGGCAGACCGGCCCGTCGATTCATGGGGCGGCGTTCCCAAGGAAGACCTGCCGTTTTCCTCAAGCGCTCCCAAACTCCGTTTCGACGAACCGCTCTGGAACGAGGTCCTCAAGCGCATGGCCGGCGCCGGCATGAACCAGGTGGTCATAGACCTTGGCGAGGGGATTCAGTACGAAAGCCATCCCGAAATTGCCGTGGAAGGCTCATGGCCCGCGGCGAAACTGCGGGACGAACTTGCCAAGATACGCGCCCTCGGCATCGAACCCATCCCCAAGATGAATTTCTCCACCTGCCACGACGCATGGCTCGGCACATGGTCCCGCCAGGTGTCCACGCCGGGCTACTACAAGACCTGCGCCGAACTCATCGAGGAGGCGGTAAAGCTCTTTGACAAGCCGCGCCTGTTTCACATGGGTTACGACGAGGAGAACTCTGAAAACCAGGCCAAGTACGAATACGTAGTCGTCCGGCAGTACGATCTCTGGTGGCACGATTTCGAGTTCTTCGTCAAAGAGA
>CAZOMH010000197.1:0-7490 GCA_964580415.1 uncultured Nitrospirales bacterium | reverse complement strand
GCCCCGCCCAGGTGGCCTTGGCCTATGTGCTCAATCAGGACCTGAACGTCTTCCCGCTGGTGGCCGCCTTCACGCCCGGTGAAATCAGGGAACTGGTCGCCGCTGTCGAAGTAAGACTAACCCCGGTCGAACTTGCCTGGCTGGACCTGCGCAGCAACGACCCGCTGTAGAAAGTTGAACAAATATCAGTTCGGGACGGCGCTCTTTTTGAGTACGGTGGCCATGCCACCGCTTTCCTGCGGAAGCAACGCTTCCGCAGGAAGCCGGGGCCATGCCCCGGCGCCGCAAGGTACAACTTCGCGGACAGGTACGTTCCCCAGTGCAATAATGCGCGTCAGGACGGCTTGGCGTGCGCCGGGCGCGAGATCGATTCACTTCGTTCGCAATGACGCAGTGTGTTGGGTTGACCTCGCAAAAAACCATGGGTCTCAATCGTTGAACCGAAGAATCGCAAAGCTGGTGAGATGACCGCGTTGGCGCAGCCCCACCCCGTTTTCAGTTCCCTTCCGAAGGGGTACGGGATGTTATTTGCCTGTCGGCGGTGTTTATTGGGTGGGTGAATGTGGATGCGCGTGAATCGAACCAAAGAAGACAGACACCATGGACATTTCCGAAAAGACAGACGAATCAAAACCAAACACGGTGCTTAAGGACCGCTGGCGGCAGTTGGTCATGTTTATCTTGGGCGTGACCGTGGTGGTGCTGTATTTTGCCGGCTTTTTGCGTCTGCCCGACCCCCTCGAAGGCAAACCCGCAAAGGCATTCAAGCTCCCTTCTTTGGAAGGTGAAGAGGTAAATCTGGCGCAGCATCTGGGAAAGGACGTGGTGCTGCTCGACTTCTGGGCCGTGTGGTGTCCGCCCTGCCGCATGTCGCTTCCCGCGGTCTCCGCCGTCTGGAAAGAGTTCGGTCCAAGTGGTTTGGTCGTGTACGCGGTAAATCAGCAGGACACTCCCGGGGCGGTGCGGAATTTTCTTCAGAACGGGAACATCGAAGTTCCCGTGCTCTTGGACACGGACCGTCTGGCGGGGAATGCTTACAAAGTGACCAGCATACCGAAGATGGTCCTTGTTGACCGCAGCGGGAACGTCGTGTTTGTACACAAGGGCTTTGGTCCCGGGTCGGAGTGGACCCTTCGCAAGGCTGTCGCCAAGGCGCTCAAATAACACAAGGTCAACGGGGAAGATGCTGGTCTTGGCGGGGCTGTCAACGCGGCGTTTCAATTATGCAAGTGGAAGGGAAACTGCAAACCGTTTAGAATAGCGACAATACTGCCAAACAGGAAAAGGTGAGTTTTAATGTTGCGAGCTGTATTGATGCTGTCCGCTTTTCTGACCCTGCCTGCCGCGTTGGGTTTGGCGGACGCTTCCGTGCAGGTGGTGATGAGTTGTCAGGACGGCTCCAAGAGCCTGTCCGTGGAAAAACCGCTGCGCTTTGGCAAAGTGAAGAAGACCAGGGACCCGGTCATTGAGGTGGACTTGTCCAAGACGGGACAGTCCATCTTGGGAATGGGGGCTTCCTTTGACCATTCCACCTGTGAAAACCTGTCCAAACTCCCGGCAGACGAGCGCGAGGCGGTCATTGAGAAACTGATGAACCCGGAGACGGGCATCGGCATGAACCTGATGCGGGTATGCATCGGCGCGTCAGACTTCATCGGTGAACCCTACTACACCTACGACGACCTTCCCGAGGGCGAGACCGACCCGGAACTGGCCAAGTTCTCGATTGAGAAAGACAGGGCCTATGTGCTTCCGGCCATCAAGATTGCGCGAAAAAAGAATCCCGACCTGCTGTTTTTCGGCTCACCCTGGAGTCCGCCGGCGTGGATGAAGACCACCGGCAAACTGGGTACGGGGCGGCTCAAGCCGGAATGCTACCCGGTTTTCGCGAAGTACCTGCTCAAATTCATCCGGGCCTATGAGGCCGAAGGCATTCCCATTTACGCGATCACCGTCCAGAACGAGCCGGACATGAGCCATCCCGATTATCCAACGACCTCGTGGACCGGCGAGGATGAGCGCGACTTCATACGCGACCATCTGGGCCCCCTGTTCAAGCAGAACAATGTGAAGGCGCTCATTTGGTGCTGGGACCACAACTGGAACAAGCTCGAATTCCCCCGCGCCATTTTGTCCGACCCGCAGGCCGCGCAATATGTGGACGGCACCGGGTTCCACCTCTACGAGGGCAGGGTGGCCGCCCAGTCGACGCTCAGGCAGGAGTTCCCGGAAAAGAACATCTACTTTACCGAAGGTTCGGTGTTTCGCCCAAGCGGTGCCATCCGCCTGACCCAGATTCTGCGCAACTGGTCGCGGTCCTACAACGGCTGGGTGACCATGCTCGACGAGCACCGCAAGCCCAACCGGGGCCCGCACGATGCCAGCGCCACCTGTATCGAGTTAATGGACGATGGAACGGTCCGTTACAACGCAGACTATTATATATACGGGCAGTTCATGAAGTTCGTCCTTCGCGGTGCGCTGCGTGTGGAGTCATCGCTTCCTGAAATGCGGACGTTCAGCAATGTGGCCTTTGTTAATCCCGACCACCGCGTGGTGATGGTGGTCGTCAATTCCAGCCGCGATTCCCAACCGTTTGCGGTAAAGTGCGGCGGAAAAATGTTTGATACGAAGCTTCCCGGCGGCACGGTGGCCACCTATTCGTGGCAGCCGGAAAACTAACCCGGCAGGAGAGGTGTTTCCCATGAGACATGGGTGGATGACATATCTGGCGCTCGTGGCGCTGACGGTTGCTTTTCTGACAGGCACTGGGGCGGTTTTGGCGGGCGAGACCCCGGTCGGGGCATGGATGCACCCGGTATACACTTCGCTGTTGCAGGCGGCAAAGGCCAGGGACCTTTACAGCGCTATGGAATTCATTCAGGCAGGACAAGGCCTGGCTGAGCGTGATGAGGAAGGGTGCGACCCGCTGCTTATCGCCGCCGCGACAGGGCAGCCCCATCTTGTGAATGTCCTGCTGGCTGCCGGTGCGGACCGGGCAACTGTGGACAAGGCCGGCAACAGTATCCTCCATCTGGCCGCCCAGGCTGCCGACCTATATACCCTTCGCATGCTCAAGCAGGGCGGCTTCTCCGTTGAAACGAGAAACGCAGCAGGCGAGACGCCTCTTCACCAGGCCAGTCGGGCCGGTCAGACGGAGGTGGTCAAGACCCTGCTCATAATGGGTGCGGATGCAAAGACATCCATAACCGGCGACATAGTGAAAACTCCGTGGATGTTGGCGGCGGAAGGACAACACTGGGATGTGACCGCTGTGTTTCGCGGGCTCGGCTATGACCCCGGCGCGCGGTTGGCCGCCGCATATGGTGATATGGCTGCACTTAAGGAATATGCGGCCACCAATCCCAAAATGCTTTTGGAGGAGGACAAGCAGGAGTGCGCCCCCTTTATTTATGCGGTGCGTGCGGGACAGCTTGAAGCGGCAAAGTTCCTGATGGATCAGGGAGTGCCGCTCAATGAAACCGTTTTTGACGGAGACATGGCGTTTTTTGTCGCTTTGGAGAAAGGGAACAAGGCCATGTTGGAGGCCTTTATGGCCCATGGCACGGACATGAACCAGCGCGATTCCACAGCGTTTGGAAATTCCGCCCTAAACAGGATGGCTGCGTCCGGCAACATAGACATGATGCGTTTTCTGACCGAGAAAGGCGTCAGGATCAACCAGCCCAATCTGCGCGGCTACACGCCGCTGCACAGTGCGGCAGATTCCAATCAGCCGGAATCGGTGAAGTTTCTCATCAGTTTGGGCGCCGCCCCCAACATCAAGAACCGCATTGGGCAGACGCCCCTGCACATTGCCGCATCAAGGGATGAGGGGGAGATAGCAGCGCTCCTGCTGGATAACGGCGCCGATATCGGGGCCACCGACACGGAACGCCGCACGCCGCTGCATGTGGCGGTGGAAAAAGACAAGACAAAGATGGTGACCCTGCTGCTGGACCGCGGGGCGGATGTGGCGATGAAAAACAAGAACGGCCAAACACCTTTGCATGTGGCCGCGGCAAGGGGGCTGGCCAAATCCGCCGCACTGCTTCTGGTGCGCGGTGCCGATCCCAACGCACAGGACGCGCAGGGTGAAACACCCCTGCACGCCGCGGCAACGGCAAAATCGGCCGATATGGCGGCGCGGTTGCTGGCCAGAGGGGCAGACCCGAACATTTTGAACAAAAAAGGACAGGGTCCCCTTTTCAATGCCCTGGCGGCGGATGACCTCCTTTGCGCCCAAAAGATACAGGGTGCGGGCGCCCGCGCCGACGCAACCGACAAGGAGGGGCGCACCATCCTTTTCGAGGCCGTACACAGCGCGACGGATGCGTTGCCCCGCTGGGTGGCCAGTCTGGGCGTTCCCCTGAACGCCAAGTCGGCGGACGGTCGCTGTGCGCTGCACGAAACCGCCACGAACGGGTGCCTTGAAACGCTTCAATTCATGCTCGCGCAGGGGGCCGAGGTCAATGTGCCCGATGAGAACAAGATTACACCGTTGCACCTGGCCTCTGAACGCGGCAACGTGATGAACGTTAAACTCGTGGTCGAAAAGGGTGCCGACATGCGTGCCGCTGACGCGGAGAACCGGCTTCCCATACACTATGCCGCGGCACGCGGGCATTGGGGGCCCTGCCAGTTGTTCATTCTCCAGGGAGTGGACGTGAATGCGGTTGACGGAAAGCAGAACACCCCGCTTCATCTTGCCGCGGACGGCGGGCAGCAGCGCACGGTACGCCTGTTGCTTGGCAGGGGCGCCAACGTTCTTTTGAAGAACGCGGACGGGGACACAGCGTTGGCTATTTCCGAGCGCAACACGCTTCAGGGGCGCGGCGCAATAGGGCTGACTCCCGTCCAGGCGGGGCTGCAGCAGGGGCATGAGGCAACACTCGTTCTCCTGCGGGCCGTGGTTATTGACGAGATTGCCCAGGCGGTCGAGCGCATTGACGCAGCCAGCCTGACACAGATGCTTGATTCCTTTCCCCAGTTCGTGAATGCGCGCTGGATGGGGCTCACCCCGCTTCACCGCGCTTCCGGCAAAGGCGTGCCCGAACTCGTTGAAATACTGCTGGCCCGCGGTGCGGACGCATGTGCTGCCGATGACACGTTCGATGGTTCTTCCCCCCTTCATGTTGCGGCGTCATCCGGACAGCAGCTCAACGCGGAAAAACTAATTGCCGCGGGTGCGGTGCTTTCGCAGCGGAACGCGCAGGGGCTTACCGCCGAACAGGTGGCCCGCAGCGCCGGATTTACCGCAGTGGCCGACTGGTTGAAGGGGAACGCTTCGTAGAGCGTTGGGGTTCCGGCAAGCGAAGAAAAAGGAGGGAGGGCGGGGGTCTTGGGTACCCACCGCCCTCATCTGCGGGGTGTGTTTGAAACCGGTTTCCTATACTTCCGGAAAACGAGTACTGACAAGTTTTCGAGGTCCCTGGGCTGCATGGGTTGCCTCGATTCTACGCTGGGCTAAGCGTAGGCGTCTCAAACACCATATGGAGGGTACCACAATATACAGGGTCTTGTCAAGTCCTTATGAATAACAAGAAATCAATATCTTCCGCTTCATATTCAATGAACGAGAATTGGACCCAATATATAGTGGTACCCTTTGCCAGTGCCGGATCGGAATAAAATCAATCTATTGTGTCTTAGGTACTAAAAGACTTTATATCGATGCAATTGGCCGGGGCTGGTGCATTCGGGTATGGAACTATGGATGGTCGGCATGCGGCGGACTGGCATCGGTTGCCTGAGGGCCGGAACTTCAGGTAGTGTGTTGACGTGCATGGCTTGGGAGAATGCAGTCTATGGAAGCTGGAATTGAGTCCAAGAATCTGCCCGCGGGTATCGTGGCGACCATGAGCGCAAATGCAACCGTATTTGCGGCGAGCGCCTGCGTGATGCTGGTTGAACTTGTGGCCGGGCGTATTGTCTCCAGATATTTGGGCATGTCACTGTATACGTGGACCAGCATTATTGGCGTGGTTATGGCCGGCATATCGCTGGGCAACCTGCATGGGGGGCGCATGGCCGACCGTTGGGCCGCGCGACCGCTGTTGGCGGCCCTTTTTCTGCTTTCGGCGGCCGGTTGTGTCGCCATTCTGCCTCTGAACAGCCTTTTCGGCTCCCTTGAACTCCTGCGGGCGCTGCCGTGGACGGCGCGCATATTTCTGCATGTCACCCTTGTTTTTCTGGGCCCCGCCTACCTGCTCGGCATGGTCAATCCGGTGGTTGCCAAGCTGGCGCTTGACATGCAGGAAAAGGCCGGACGGGCAGTGGGGGGGGTGTTTGCCTGGGGTGCTGCCGGCAGCATCGCGGGTACCTTCGCAACGGGCTTCTGGCTGGTTCCGGCCTTTCCGGCGTCGCGCATACTCCTCGTGGCGGCACTGGGTTTGGCTGTGCTTGGTGTCGTGTTTACCATTGCGGCCCTGTTGTGGCGGGAAGCGTCTGGTCCTGTGCCGTCGGTGTTGCCGGCCACAACCGCTGAAACGGGGGCCGCGTCTTGGGCATGGCGCGGGGCTGTGGCGACGGTGCTTGTGTCCAATGCTGCCTTCATGGCCTATGAACTGGCGCTGTCGCGCATAGTTTCCCGTGAGTTTGGCAGTTCTCTTTATACGTGGACCACGGTCATCGGGGTGGTGCTGGCGGGTATTTGCCTTGGCAACTGGCTTGGTGGCCGGTTGGCGGACCGTGCCGCGGGGCCTGGTGCGATAGCGGGCGCCTTTGTCCTGGCGTCGCTGACGATGCTCTGCTGCCCCTGGCTGAGCATGCGGATGGGCGTTTTGCGGACCGAGGTCTACACGCTTGCGCTGCTGTCGTGGCCGGCCCAGATTCTCACACACTGTCTGGTTGCCTTTGCGGTTCCCTGCATCTTTGTCGGCATGGTGAGTCCGCTGGTTGTCCGTCGGTTGCTCGATAGGGGCGGGGCGCCCGGCCGGACGGTGGGCGCCATCTATGCATGGGGGGCGATAGGCGGCATTGTGGGCACTTTTGCCGCGGGATATGTGCTTGTTGCATGGCTGGGTTCGGTCCTGTTGCTGGTGGGCGTTGCCTTTCTGCTTGCCGGGACGGCCTTTTGCTGGCGGCCTGGGTGGTGGAGCGGGCTGTGTGCGGCGGCGGCACTCGGGGCGCTGGCCCTGTCGGCGCTGCCCGCGGGCACCACGGGCGCGGTTGCCCTGCGCACGGGGTTTCGGACTGCCCCGCCGCCCCACACGGTGTACGAGGACGAAAGCCAGTACTCCTACATCGCCGTGACCGGCGACCCGGCGGACGACAACGTGCGGGAGATGTACCTCGACAAGCTGGTACACAGCCAGATTGACCTGCGGGACCCGTCGAAGCTGCTGTACGAGTATGAGTGGGTCTACACGGCGGCCATGCTGAAGCGTTTTCCCGCGTCGGTACCGGTGCGGGCGCTGGTTATCGGCGGGGGCGGCTACGCCTATCCACACTATCTGGAGGCGACCCGGCCGGGTTCGGAGGTGGTGGTC
>CAZOMH010000196.1:0-7565 GCA_964580415.1 uncultured Nitrospirales bacterium | reverse complement strand
GTTCGCCTCGGACGCAGGCGTGCTCTTCGATGTCACCGGCGGCAAGAAGATACTCTCGGCCCAGCTGGGCATGCTCGCGCTCGCGGTCCTGTTGCCCGCGGGCACGGCGTTCGCCAGCGAGGCGGACCTCGTCATGCCCGACCTGTCCTCTGTGACGTTCATGCACGCACTCAACGGCCACCAACTGTTGCTAGTCGGTCTGATTATCTGCGTGCTTGGCATGGTGTTCGGCATGGTGCAGTACACGCGCATCCGCAACCTGCCCGTACACAAGTCGATGCGGGACATCTCCGAACTCATCTACGAAACCTGCAAGACCTACCTGTTCACGCAGGGCAAGTTTATCGGGCTGCTGTGGGCGTTTATCGCGGCCATAATGGTGGTCTATTTCGGCGTCCTTGAACACATGGGCTTTGTCAAGGTTCTCGTCATCCTGGCATTCAGCATCGTGGGTATCATGGGCAGCTACGGCGTGGCGTGGTTCGGCATCCGGATCAACACCTTCGCCAATTCCCGCACGGCCTTTGCCAGCCTGGGCGGCAAACCCTTCCCGACGATGGCGATTCCGCTGCAGGCCGGCATGAGCATCGGCATGCTGCTGATCTCCGTTGAACTGGTCATCATGCTTGGCATCCTCCTTTTCATCCCCAGCACCTGGGCCGGCCCCTGCTTTATCGGCTTCGCCATTGGTGAGTCGCTCGGCGCGGCCGCACTGCGCATCGCGGGCGGTATCTTCACGAAGATCGCCGACATCGGTTCGGACCTCATGAAGATCGTCTTCAAGATCAAGGAAGACGACGTGCGCAACCCGGGCGTCATCGCGGACTGCACGGGCGACAACGCGGGCGACTCGGTCGGCCCGACGGCGGACGGCTTCGAGACCTACGGCGTGACCGGCGTGGCGCTGATCACCTTTATCCTGCTGGCGGTCAAGGCCAAAAACGGCGACACGGTCGATCCGGTTGCCACGCAGCACCTCCAGGTGCAGTTGCTGGTGTGGATATTCGTGATGCGCATCGGCATGATCATCACCAGCGCGCTTTCCTACTTCCTGAACAACCTGTGGGCCAAGGCCAGCTTCGCCAACTCCCCCAAGTTCAATTTCGAAATTCCGCTCACGCGCCTCGTGTGGCTCACCTCCATCCTGTCCATCTTCGTGACCTTCATCCTCTCCTATCTCCTGATTCCCACGCTCTGTGACAACCACTCGATGTGGTTGAAGCTCTCCATGATCATCACGTGCGGCACGCTTGCCGGCGCGCTGATTCCCGAACTGGTCAAGGTGTTCACCTCGACCAACTCCGGCCATGTGCGTGAAATTGTTGCGGCCTCGCGCGAGGGCGGCGCCAGCCTGAACATCATTGGCGGCTTCGTGGCCGGAAACTTCAGCGCCTACTGGATGGGCATGACGATTGTGGGCCTCATGGGCGCCGCGTGGTACGTCAGCACCTTCGGCCTCGGTTATCTGATGGACGCCCCGGCCATCTTCGCGTTCGGTCTGGTCGCGTTTGGTTTCCTGGGCATGGGCCCGGTGACGATCGCGGTCGATTCCTACGGCCCGGTGACGGACAACGCGCAGTCGGTGTACGAACTGTCCACCATTGAGACCCTGCCGAACATCGAGCAGGACATCGAGAAGAACTTCGGTTTCACGCCGAACTTCGAGACGGCCAAGGACTATCTGGAAGAGAACGACGGCGCGGGCAACACGTTCAAGGCGACCGCCAAGCCGGTGCTTATCGGCACGGCCGTTGTCGGCGCGACGACGCTTATCTTCTCGATCATCCAGCTCCTTAAGGCCAAGTACGGCATCACCGGTCCGGAAGGCATCTATGAAGGCCTGTCCATCCTGAACCCGAAGTTCCTGCTCGGCCTGATTACGGGCGGCGCGGTGATTTACTGGTTCTCCGGCGCGGCGACGCAGGCGGTGGCCACGGGCGCCTACAAGGCGGTCGAGTTCATCAAGCGCAACATCAACCTGGACAGTGACGCGGCGGCCTCGGTGGAAGACTCGAAGAAGGTGGTTGAAATCTGCACCATCTACGCGCAGAAGGGCATGTTCAACATCTTCCTCGGCGTGTTCTTCTCGACGCTGGCCTTTGCCTGCCTCAACCATTACTTCTTCATCGGCTACCTGATTTCCATCGCGGTGTTCGGCCTTTACCAGGCCATCTTCATGGCCAATGCCGGCGGCGCGTGGGACAATGCGAAGAAGGTCGTTGAGACCGAACTGAAGGCCAAGGGCACTGAACTGCACGATGCGTGCGTGGTCGGCGACACGGTCGGCGATCCCTTCAAGGACACCTCCTCGGTTGCCATGAACCCGGTCATCAAGTTCACGACACTGTTCGGCCTGCTGGCCGTCGAAATGGCCATTAAACTGCCCCCGATGGTGAGCCTGTCGTTGTCAGTGATCTTCTTCCTGTGCTCGCTCGTGTTCGTGTGGCGTTCGTTCTACACGATGCGCATCCCAGAACACCTCGCCGACGAGAAATAAGCCCCGTTCCGGCGGTTGCTTGAAAGTTTCCCCGGCGCCGGGGCTCCTTCGGGAGCCCCGGCGCTCTCTTTATATCAGGTCCTTCGCGGCTCCGGGCTATTGTCCCGCGCGCGCACCGTTCTTCCCGGGCAGCCACATGTCGCCGGGTTTCAGGCCGAGTTCCTTCGCCGTCTGCAGCGAGTAGTCCAGCCTGCCCATGTTCGGATAGCGGCCGTTGGAACCGAAGCAGAACTTCACGTCGCCTTCCATGGCGATGCGCAGGAAGTGAATCTTGGGCAGTTTGAAACTGGAGCTGATTTCCATCGCGACGCCCTGTTTCACAAAAGCCGTCACCACCTTCCTGACCCGCTGCGGTGTCCAGAGCATCGCGTAGCTCTCGGCGAATTTCGCCGGCAGCCAGGACACATTGGCCAGCACATCGACGGGCTGCTCGTAGAGGATTTGCAGGTGCCATTCCACATAGGCGTCCATGAAGTAGTCCGCGCGGTCGTCGATTACCGCTTCCTTCTCCCACAGTTTCATGCGCCTGCCGTCGGGGCCGGGGAAGGTCATGGTGTCGGTCAGCACATAGTCCAGCGTGCCCAGCGCCTTTTTAGAGAAGCAGCCCGACCAGTCCACCCATTCGGCCTGCACGCCCTTGTAGACGCCCTTGCCCTCCAACCCGCCGGTCCAGGACAGCAACTCCTCGTCGTTGCTCAAAACACGGGGGTAGACATTCTCCTTTGTGCCCGCGTGTTCGACCATGCCATAGAGCACGCCCTGTTCCTTGGACAGTGCCACAATGGCGTCCACGGTGCTGTTGTCGGGGTGGACATGCAGGTCCACCAGTGGAAGTCCGTCCGGGGTGGCGGGAAGCTTTCCCCGCGTGGCGCAACCCGCGGCGGTCAGGCTGCAGGCCGTCGCCGCACCCAGAAATCCGCGTCGTGTCATGCTGTTATGGTTCATGTGGAGTCTCCGTTGGTGTTGTATTCCATTCCCCGGGCAGCACCGTCCAGGTGGGCCACAGGGGCTTGTCATGCTCTTTACCGGACCCGTCCGAAATGATCGCCGGGGCTGCCATAGTCCGCAAAATTCATCCATGGCCGGTCCCGCTCCGCAGACTGGGGAACGCAACAGGCCCTTTCCGCGTGCCGGTTGGCGGGCACGGTCAACCGGGGCGTCACTTCGCGGGCAGTTCTTCGTGTTCGCTGCTCACTGTCAGGCCCTGCCCGTCGGCGAGGTTGATATAGTAGACTGCGGCACCCTCGGGCAATGCCGCCGAGGCGCGGTTGTTTTTTTCATCGAGGTTGGCGGGAGCGCATTCCCAAAGCCGATCCTGCCATTTGCCGGCGGCCTTGGTGAAATGCAGCTCCGCCTTGACGACGGGCGATTTCGCGGCGAATTCCACCCAGGCGGTGCTGCCGTCGCGGCCCTGTTTGGTGATGGCGGCCAGCGGTGTGCCGCCGGTGAGGATATTGTCGGCGAAGGCGTGTATTTCTTCGGGGTTCTCGCCGGCGCCGCCGTGGCCGTGGGGCATGCGCGGGCGTATGGCGAGCGTGCGCGGTCCTTTCGGCAGCCGGTAGGACTTCTGCAGCGAGTCCATGGGATAGGCAAAGTCGTTGGTGCCGGTCACCCAGAGCATCGGCATGGCGGCGCGGGGCAGATACACCGACGGGTCCCATAGTTGCAGCCATTTTGAGGCCTTTTCCGCGCCCATCCCTTCGAAGTCCTTGAGCCAGGCCGAATTGTCGCCCAGGAAGCCGCAGCCATAGACCGGCACGGCGAGTTTGAAACGGTTGTCCACGCCCGCCGTGATGCAGGTCAGGTAGCCGCCCCAGGAGATGCCCGTGATGCCGGTGCGTTCCGCGTCCACTTCCGGGAAGGAGCGAATCAGCGAGTGCCCGAGCACCACGTCGGCGACAGCGTGATACGACCACTGGTCGGTTGCGGGCAGGTCGACATGTTCGAAATCGCCCCAGCCTGCCGGCCCGCCCTGCGTGTCGCGTTCCCAATTGCCGTAGGTGCCACGGGGCACGCAGCCGCAGGTGTCCATGGCGATGGCGGCGTAGCCGCGGCTGTTCCACAGGCGTACCCACGCGGCAAAGGCCGTGCCGCCGCCGCCGTGTACGAGCACCATGGCGGGCACCTTCCTGCCCGGTTCCGTCTTGGGCAGGCCGTACCACGCGAAGACGCGGGTCGGCGCGTCCTTGCAGGGCACGCCGTCATAGAACAGCGCCGAGACCCCCTCTTCGGAAAAGCCCTCGGCGGGCGCGCTTTTTGGGGCCTTGGACAGCGCGTCCATGTCCCAGGGCATCGCGTCCGGTTGGGCGGCGGGGGCCGGGGCGCACAGCGCCAGAAGGGCGAAACAGACCGCGGCGAATGACGCGCGGGACAAGCTGTTCTTTTCAGTCATGTGAAGAACCTTTCGGTTGGTTTATCGCAGCATGGGTTGCCTGCCTGGTAGTCCCCGCGTTTGTGGCGGGCGGCGAACGCCGCCGTATCCGTCATGCCCGCGCAGGCGGGCATCCACATCCGGCACAAGGACGGGCGCTACGATGCAGGCAATCCCGGTGTGTTCGCCCCCTTCGGGGACGTTGCCATTCTATCCTGTTAACCACGGGTTCCGCTTCGCCCCACCCGTGGCTACTATTGTGCGACCCCTTCGGGGCCGAAGACGAGGAACCTACCGTACAATCTCTGCGACGCGGAAAGCAGGCGAGACCAGCTTGTTGCTTCTCGTTCCCAAATTGTATTTGGGAACGCGCTTGTCCGCGAAGTTGCACTTCGCATCGCCGGGGCACGCCCCGGCGCCCCTGCGGAAGCGTTGCTTCCGCAGGAAAGCGGTGGCATGGCCCCCGCACTCAAAAAGTGCGCCGGTTCTGGTTTCTTTCGTGTTCAACTTTCTCGTGCGAATCGCCGCCGCAGGCGGTCCGAGGCTGCCAATAAAATGCAGGACAGGCGTTCTCGCCCGTCGTTCCGGATAACCGATCACAAGCCGACAGCCGAGGGCGGCTGTCCCACATGCCCGAACCGACTTTCTCGCGCGAATCGCCGCCGCAGGCGGTCCGAGGGTCGCCAGGACGAACCATTTACCGGCGACAACAATTGTTCCGCCCTGCTATACGGCTATCCGCTGCGAGGCGACAATCTTCACCGGTCCCAGGAGGCCGGACGGCACCAGTGGCGAATCTTTCTGCCAGAGACGCCATGTGGTAAACGTGTGGCGTCCGGTGGGACTCGGTTTGTCATCAAGCAGCCACTGCGGCCAGGTCTTGAGGGACCCGTCGGCGTTGCGCTCCGAATCCTCCGGCAACTGCTCGTCGCCGATGAGCCGGTTGACCCACAGATTGACCACTTCGACCTCCAGCAGGTTGTCGCCGGTCTTAACGGTGTCCGTGATGTCCACGCGGAAGGGCGGCTTCCAGAGGATGCCCATGTCTTTGCCGTTGAGTTTCACGCGGGCCATGATCTGCACGTCGCCAAGGTCGAGATAGATGCGCGCGTCCGCGTCGGGAAAGCTCTCGGGCAGCGTGAAGGTCCTGGTGTATGCGGCGGGGCCGGAGAAGTGCTTTATGGCGTCGTCGTCGCTGTCGCTCCAGGAAATGAGCCGGTCAAAAGCGGTCTTTGCCGGGGCGTCCATACCGGGCTGGAATGCGACCTCCCATGGTCCAGTAATCTCAAACGGTGCGGGCTGCGGCGCGACACTGCAGTTCAGTGTTTTTCCCGAGGCTGTCTTCAGCATGTGGACGCCCGATTGCCAGGCTTCGAGAATCAGCCTGCCCTTTTCGTCGTACCACACCTGTCCGACGGGGGGCTTCTCCACCACCGGCGGCGTGGCCAGTGTGATTGCGTCCGAATCGTTGCCTCTGGCCGTGGCGGGCTTTCCGTCGATGGTGTATTCCATTTCCAACGTTTTCACCACGCCCTGCGCGGGGTCGTCGCCCTCGGCCATGCGGGTGACTGGAAAGCTGTACACGCCCGTTTCCACAAGGTGCTGCGCCTTTTCACGCACGTCGCGCGTGGATGCCGGGTCCGTCAGCACGCCGTAGCGCGCGCTGGTGACGGTTACTTTCGGCGCGTAGTCGGGCAGTTCCACCGTGTCACCGTCGCGGCCGCTGACGGTGATATGCTGATCGCCCACCGTGTACTCGACAACGAGCGATTTCACCTTTAAGAAGGCAGGGTCGCCGCCCTGCGCCAGTTGGATGACCTTTGCCTGCCGTGCGCCGTCATCAATCATCTGCTGCACCTCGGCGCGCACATCGCGCGTCAGTGCGGGGTCTTCCAGCACCCCGTAAACGGCCCTGTCCACGCTGAGCTTCGGCATGAGGGCCGCGCCGGGCAGGAACTCGGCGCCCTCGCGTATCGCGGAGCGGATGGCTTCCACCGTGGGCGCATTGCGGAATACAACGAAGACCGAACCATTCGGGTCCAGACGAATGGGCAGGCTGGTTATGCCGTCCTTGTCCTCATATACGGCGGCGAGTTCCTTCCGGCCCGTGTCGGGATGCCACAGTTCGGGCTGCAAACCCGTGACGCGAAAACCGCACACCGTATCGACGGCATACGGCTGCGGGTTGGCGACGAAGTAGGCGTCCGCGCCGTCGAGGATGCGGTGGATGTGGCGCAGCCGCGGCTTGCTGATAAAGTCCGGACGTAGTCCCATACCCGTGAACACTTTCTCCAGCGTCACGTTCGCGAGCACATGTTTCTTTTCCGGGCCGGTGTTCCACAATTCGGCTGTGAGTTTACGAACCTCCTCGTCGCAACCGGGGTATCCGGCCAGGCTTGGCGAACGGTCCGGTGCCGGGCCGATGACGGTGGCGCCCGCTTCGACCAGCGCCTTGACCTTGCGCAGCAGGCCAAGCGTCATACGGTCGCTGCACGGCAGCACCAGCACGCGGTACTGCATGCCGCAGGGCAGGACAAGTTTGCCGTCACGCACTTCCATCTGCATCGTGATTTCTTCGGTGGCCGAATCGAAGTCGTAGCCTTCGGGCAGCATCGGAGTGAGGGCGTTGCGCGGCACGGCATCGTTGGGCGCGCCCTCGCCGATGCAGTAGGCCGCGTCGGCGGCAAAACGGCCCTG
>CAZOMH010000195.1:0-7585 GCA_964580415.1 uncultured Nitrospirales bacterium | reverse complement strand
CTGTTTGTCCGCCAGCATGGCCTGTACTCCCACGACCGCGCACCACGCGCCGCCGTTCCGCGCTGGGGCGCATTATAGGCGACCGGCCACCGGGAAGTCACCGCCGCCGTGGTCGCGCCGCCATCGTTATTGCCCGCTCAGACCGCCTACGGCGGCGATTCGCGGCAGAATGTTGAACAGGAATCTGAACGGGACCGGTGTTCTTTTTTGAGTGCGGGGGCCATGCCACCGCTTTCCTGTGGAAGCAACGCTTTCACAGGGCCGCCGCGGCCATGCCCCGGCGGCGCGAAGTGCAAATTCGCGAACAAGTGCGTCCCCAAGTACAACTTGGGAACGAGAAGTCCTAGATGAGTTCCGCCAGCCGCAGCGCCGAAGAAAACGCGATGTCGCCGCTGCACCCCTCGCTCTGCACCGTATCGCCGATAAAATAGAGTTGCTTCACGTCCGGACTTACTATGGGGGGGCGATGCGGATAGGACTGTTCGGGGACAAGCATGTTGGCGTTGACCACCGGCAGCAGCAGCCTGCGCTTTCGGACAATCCGGCCTGTGCAGCCGGGGACGATCTCCTCCATGATCCGGCGGATGTGCGCTTCGGTTGCATCGGCCTGTTCCAAAGTGGCAGGGGCGTCTGGTGGAAGCAGCATGGCCCAGGTGTTTACACACTTTCCCCGCGGTGCGATGGTGGGATCAATGTGGCTTTGAAATTTGACCCACAACGGCATGTCCACGCCGAGGATGCCGCCGGTCATGTCCGTTACGGGTTCATTGAACACAAAATCGATGCTCACCCCGCGCGACGGCCGGATATTCGACACATACTCCACAAAGGAAGGCGAGAAGAGGTTTGGTGGTGCCATCTTGAAGAGGCCGGGCAGTGGCGCAGCGAAGACCACATGTTCGGCACAGTAACTACCGCGGTCCGTCTTTACGCCCGCGGCGGCACCCCGCTCGATTAGTATCGCGTCAACCTGCTCTGGTGCATGTATTTCGCCCCCGTACCGGCGAATTGCAGCCGCAAGCTTGTCGATGATCTGTTTCGCACCGCCCCGCGGTTCACCCTGCTTGACGGGTGCCTTTGCCGCGCGCTGCAGAAACTGGATGACCTCGCCGGCCGAAACGCGGGAAGCATCGGCAACCATGACCGTGAATCCGAGAAATCCCAAGAACCGCTCCACATGGGGATTGTGTCCGTGTGTGCGGTAGTAGTCGAGCAGGGTCCGGTCATACCATGCGTTTGCGTCCTCCTTTAGAAGGCGCCTGTAAAACCGAAGGAAGTCCAGCCGGGCCGCAAACGGCAGGAGCGCGGTGCAAAGAAATCCGGCAACCCCTTCCGGACGCCGATGGAGTTTGCCGTCACGGTACAGGTATGCCGTGTTGCCGCGCGTGTCGATGAAGTCGATGGGGGTGCCCAGTTGGTCAAACACGCGCGCCGCAATCCCATCATGGGCGAGCCGGTGCGAATGCTGTCCGTACTGCCACACGAATCCGGCCCGCTCAATGCACGCAGCCCGTCCCCCCAGACGTGCGGACCGTTCGAGAAGCAATACCCGGCGCTTCTTCTGCGCCAGCAGTGCCGCAGCGGACAGGCCGGCAAAGCCGCCGCCGATGATAATGATATCGTGTCGCGTTTCGGTCACGTTTCGGATTCCTGTCGCTGGCGCGTTCGCATTTTGCCGGTTTCATGATACACTGTTTCCGTCGTTGAAAGCGGCAACACTGCCGGGTGTCTTGTGCAGGGAGAGAACGCATTTGTGATGAACGGAACCGTTTTTATGACCGGGGGCGGGGGATTTATCGGGCGTCAAATTCTCGCCCGCATCCTGGACAACAGCGAACCGGATGTCATCCTGCTGGAGCGGGGGCTCTTCTCCCGGCGGCTGAACGCATTTCTGGACGAACGTTTCAGTGATCCCGCAAAGCGCGGCCGCGTGAAGGTGTTCGCGGGCGACATCACCCGGCCCGACCTCGGCCTGGCACCGGAAGCACTGGACGAAGTGCGGGAGCGGGTGACGCATGCCGTTCACCTGGCCGCCCTGTACAACCTTGCCGTTCCCCGCGATGCGGCTGTCCAGGTGAATGTGGAGGGCACGCGCAATGTGCTGGACGTTCTTGCCACCGTGAAAGGGCTCAAGGCTTTCGCGCACACGAGCACGCTCGCCATTGCCGGAGACTGCAGGGGTGTCTTCAGCGAGGACGATTTCGACCGGGGCCAGACGTTCAAGAATTTTTACGAGGAAACCAAGTTCCTTTCGGAAAAACTTGTCCGCGAGCGTTGGAACAGCATCCCCGCGATGGTGCTGCGGCCGCCGGTGGTTGTGGGTGATTCCCGGACGGGGGAGATGGAAAAGATCGACGGGCCCTATTACCTGCTGACCATGATCTCCCGGCGTCTTCACCAAATCATGCCCAATGCCACGGGCACAAAGTGCCATATCGCTCCCGTGGACTACGTGGCTGACGCCTTCTTCGCCCTGCTGTTTGATCCGTCCGCCCCGGGGAAGGCGTTTCTGCTGACCGACCCCGATCCGGTCACCTACAGGGAATTCATCAGCCTGGCCTGCGAACGCATGGGGCGCATGAAGCCGTTGCTTTGGCTTCCGCCGGCCTGGCTGCGGCCCGTCGTGAAGACCAGGCTTTTCCAGAAGCTGTCGGGACTGCCCTTTGAGGCGTTCCAATACGCCGACTATCCCGTCGAATACGCCGTGCCGAGGACTGTTGCGGCCCTGGCGGGGCACGGTATATCCTGTCCCCGCGTGCCGGAGTACATTGACGTCATGATTCGCTACTTTTTGGAGCATCACGGCGATCCGAATGTGCGCCGGGGCAATTGGAAAGAGGGAACAACCTGACCGGTTCGACCGGTCTTCCGGAGGATTCTATGAAGTCTGCAAACCTGCTGCCCGCGGAACGCGCCTTTCGGACATGGATGCTTCTTAGCGCGCTCGCATTTGCCTTCGCCGTGCCGTTCTTCTTTTTCGGCGGCGTTTGGATTGTTCCGATCATCAACGCCGTCTCCAAACGGGTGTGTTCGCTGCCGCTCTATCCGCTGCCGTCCGACGGCATGGAGGGCGCGTTCTGGCGCGTGCTGGGGGTCTCCATGATGACCATGCTCACGTGGACCTGCTGGAAGATTTATTCGGATGTGCGGCGGTGCAACCACATGACGCCGATCATCCTCCTGTCGAAATGCTGCTCCACTTCGCTGTATCTGGTGCTGTTCGCGTCGGACCATTATCTGGCCTATCTCATCGGGGCAATCACGGACGGACCGATCTTCCTGCTGACCCTTCTCCTGTGGTATTTGGCCCGTCCCGCCGACCACTGCCTCGATCCGCGGGAAGAGCACATTGTCGCGGCGGTCGGTGACGCGCTGGTCCCGCCGGGCGGCGCGTTCAGCGCCGGATTCATGGACCACCGCGAGGAATCCTTCATGAACATCCGGCGCATCCTTGGTTCTTTTACGCCCGTCTCCCTTTTGGGGACGCGCCTGATTATTCGCGCGGTCAATTTCCTGCCGATGCTGGCGGGGTTGCGTTTCGGCACCTTTCTTTCGGCCCCATGCACGGAACGTTCCGCCCTGCTGGTACGGCTGGAGGGCCACCGGTGGTGGCTCTTCCGGGCGCTGATCATGGCGGTGAAAACCGTTGCCTTGGTGGCCTTCTTCAACCAGCCGGAAGTGTCCCATGCCGTGGGATATGACGCGAACGCGGGGATAAAGCCATGACGGTTCGAATCCACAAGTGCAGGGCTGTGGTGGTGGGCACCGGCGCCGGCGGAGCCGTTGCCGGGGCAATGCTGGCCGAAGCGGGCGTTGACACCGTCATGCTCGAATGGGGCCGCCAACACGCCGCCGCGGAACATCGCAATGTCGTGGACAGCATGGCCCGGATGTATGTGGAGTTTGGCGGGACCATGGCCTTTGGCCGTCCACCGGTGCTGATTCCCGTCGGGAGGGCCGTCGGCGGCACGACACTGGTCAATTCGGCCACGTGCTTCCGCACCCCGGCCGACAAGGTGGCCGCGTGGGGCGGACCCGGTTATGCGGAGTTGGAACCGCTGTTTGAGGAGGTGGAGCGGCGCATCAACGTGGTGGTGCTTGATGAGGAACTGCTGGGTGCCAACGGACGCGTTCTCAAGCGCGGCGGCGACGCGCTTGGTGTTGCCGTCAAGCCGTTGAAACACAATGTGCGCGACTGCAAAGGACGGGGACAGTGCGCCTTCGGTTGTCCCGGGGGCGCCAAGAGGAGCATGGACCTGACTTTTGTTCCCGACGCCGTGGCGGCAGGCGCCCGGCTGCTGCCGCGCCACAAAGTCGAGCACTTTATCCTTGAAGGTTCCAGGATTGCCGGATTGCGCGGGCAATGCGACAGCGGTCCTTTTGAAGTGCGTGCCGACGTCGTTGTGCTGGCGATGGGTGCCCTGTCCACGCCCGCGTTTCTGCTCAGACAGAACGTGGCGAACAGCTCCGGACGGATCGGAGAGAATCTAAACATCCACCCAGGCGCCCGCGTTGTGGCCGAATTCGACGAGGTTCTGGACGGATTCAAGGGCGTTCCCCAGGGTATTTATATCGACCACTGGCAGGATCGCGGAATCATGATCGAGGGTGTGTTTACGCCGCCCGGTCCCCTTCTCGCCTCCCTGCCGGGCGCGGGAGTGAAATTCAAAGAACTGGCTGCGGCATACAACCGTCTTGCCGGTTCGGGAGTCATGATTTCCGACACGTCCGCGGGGAGGGTGCGGCCAGGCCCCTTCGGGATGCCCTTCCTGGCCTTCTACCAACTCAGCCGGGCCGATGCGCGCTCCATGCGCTTTGGCTGTGCCCGCCTGAGCGAGTTGTATCTCGCCGCCGGGGCAAAACGCGTCTTCACCGGTTTTGCGCCTGTGCCCGTTGCGGAAAGCCCGGAGGCATTGGCCCGCATGGAGGCGTGTCCCGTAAAACCGACCGATTTTGAACTCCTGGCGTTTCACCCCCTGGGCACGTGCGCCATGGGCGCCGATGCCAAAACATCGGTGGTCGATTTCGACCTCCGGTGCCATGACATGGACAATCTCTATGTCATGGATGCATCGGTTATCCCCCACTCCCTCGGTGTCAATCCACAGATAACGATTATGACCCTTGCCATGCGCGCCGCGAGAAGGCTTGCCGGGACGCTTGCCTGACCCGCGCGTGGCCGACGGTTGCCCATGGAAATTTCCGGGGGCGACGCAGTAATTCATGACGTTCGGTCCGGCCGGAAACCGCGAAGGAAATGAGCCATGATGACATCCCGCGAACGTGTCGATGCCGCACTCAACCACCGCGAACCCGACATGATCCCGCTTGACTTGGGCGGCAGTGCCGTCACAGGCATGCAGGTGAGTTCCGTGTACCGGCTGCGCCAGGCGCTCGGACTTGACGCGCCGGGCACCCCCGTAAAGGTGACCGAACCCTACCAGATGCTCGGCGAAATCGGGACCGACCTGCTTGACGCGCTCGGGGTGGACGTTGTCTGCCTTGCCGGGCCGCGCACCATGTTCGGTTTCCGCAACGAGAACTGGAAGGAGTGGACCCTCTTCGACGGCACGCCCGTGCTCGTGCCGGAAGGATTCAACACGGACCCCGAGCCCGGCGGCGACATTCTCATGTATCCCGAGGGCGACAAGTCCGCCCCGCCCAGCGGGCGCATGCCGCACGGCGGACACTATTTCGACGCCATTGTGCGCCAGGACCCCGTTGACGACGCCACGCTGAGTGTTGAGGACAACCTGCAGGAATTCGGCCATATCACCGAAGACGATCTCGCATGGTACGAGGCCGAGGCCGACCGGCTCCGCGCCACTGGCCGTGCCGTGCTGGCCAATTTCGGCGGTGCCGCCTTTGGCGACATCGCGCTCGTGCCCGTCCCGTGGATCAAGCACCCGCGCGGCATCCGCGACGTCGCCGAGTGGTACGCCAGCACGGTCATGCGCCGCGACTTTGTCTGGAGCGTCTTTGAAAAGCAGTGCGAGATTGCCCTGTCCAACTGGGAGAAAATATACAGCGTCGTCGGCGACCTGCCCAATGCCGTGTTCGTCACCGGCACCGACTTCGGCACGCAGCACGGCCCCTTCATTTCGCCGCAGGCCTACCGCGACCTGTTCAAGCCCTTCCACGAGCGCGTCAATGAATGGATTCACCGCAACACGAAATGGAAATCTTTCATTCATTCCTGCGGCTCCGTGCGCGCGTTCATAGACGACTTTGCCGATGCCGGTTTTGACATTCTCAACCCCGTGCAATGCAGCGCGGCCCGTATGGACGCCCGCGAACTCAAGGCAGAGTACGGCGGCCGCATCACCTTCTGGGGCGGCGGCGTGGACACGCAGAACACGCTGCCCTTCGGCACGCCCGAACAGGTTCGCCACGAGGTGACTGACCGCATACGCACCTTCGGTCCCGGCGGCGGCTTTGTCTTTGACACCATCCACAATGTGCAGGCCCGGATTCCCGTCGAGAATCTGCTCGCGCTCTACGACACCTTTGCCGGGCACCGCGCCTATCCGGTGGCGTGACCGTCTTCTGCCTTCTGCCTTCCCAAACGAAGCGCGAAACGGCGCCATTCACGATTTCGACGGGATCGGGAAGTCCGCATCCGGACGGGGCAACATCCGGGGACGGGCAGGATACCGCCGCATTCACGTTGACAAGAAATCGGTGGGTGCCCCGTTCCGGTTTCCAGAACTTCAAGCACAGAGAGACACCCTCCACGCCTGCGCGGAGGGTGTGCGAAACGTGCCAGTCAGTCGCCAGCTTCAGGGTTTTGGGCCGCACGCTTTCGCGTGAAGCCCGTTCCCCGGGAATTCTGACTCATGACCCCTGTCTTCCGAATTCTCTTCTTCAGATTCCGCTGATATCCATCGCGGAAATCATCCACACACCCTTGACCTTGCTTGCCGAAAAGACAGCGTCGCCCGCGCCGAAGTTTCCGCGCACTGCCACCGGGACAACCTCGGCCGTTTCGCCGGTAATGGTCGTCTTGGCCGCGCTGATGTCAATTTCGACACCGTCCAGGAAACCCGCATCCTTGGCATTGTCGAGGAATTCCTTGAATGCGGCTTTGTCGCCAATCTGGGGACACTCAAAATCTTCCGTTATGTAGGTCATCAGCTTGTTGATATCCTTCGCATTGGCCACCGAGGCGATTTCCTTGGTCTTGGCCTGGACGGCCTCCAAGTCCGTCGGGCCCTTGGCTGTGGTTGCACAGCCCATGGTCACCAGCACGGCAAGCATCAGGCCTGCGGATAGATACTGAATCGCTTTCATCCTGTTCTCCTCTTCTGCAACGGGTTGTGGGGTAGGCGTCTCTTCCTGCATGCGGAAGATGTCCCAATAGACCACCCCGGCCCCCCGTTGGATTCAAAGTTTGCACCGATAGAACAGGGGGCGGCGGGCCGGGTACCGGCTCTGCCGCCCTGTTGTCTGTTGCAGCCCCCCCTGCCGTGCCCACCACAGGACGCGCGCTACGGGCGTGCCGTCCACTGCGATAATCAAATACGGGGAAACAATCGAGTAGGGGGAGGGGTTGCCCCTCTCCCCCTCTCACACCACCGGGCATACC
>CAZOMH010000194.1:0-7606 GCA_964580415.1 uncultured Nitrospirales bacterium | reverse complement strand
CGGACACTTTCTTGTCGTCCGTCGTCTTTTGCTGCTTGGCCTCGCTGTCGTCGAGCCGGTTCCAAAGCAGCCGCGCGCCGGTCGTCATCAGTGCCACCACGGCAAACACCGCGACAAGTGAGAACACAGTTTTGAAGACATGGTGCCGGTTTCGAAACAGCCCCGACATCGCGACCGCTTCGTACAGCAAATCGACGCGCTTGCCGCCCAGTGCCTGCTGAAAGGCTTCGGCGTCCTGGATGCGCAGGCTGCGGTCCAGTTCGAGCCCCGCCATGATCGCCTTTTCAATGCGCCCGTTGATGCGCACTTCCGGAAAAGACGAGGGCGGCGGCATGTCGGTGCTCGAAATCCGCGACATGGCGCTCGGCGGCGTCTCGCCCGTGACGCAGCGGTACAGGGTCGCGGCGACACCGTAAACGTCCGTCCACGGACCCTGCTCGCCGTCCCCGGAATACTGTTCGGGCGGCGCATAGCCCGGCGTGAGCATGACCGTCAGGGTGTGCCGTTCATTGCTCAGCGCCTGCCGGGCCGAACCGAAGTCGAGCAGAATAACCGTGCCCTGTTTGGAGATGTAAATGTTGCCCGGCTTGACGTCACGGTGAAGAAATCCGTGCTTGTGTACGGCGCTCAGCCCGCTGAGCACAGGCATGATCAGGTCGCGGGCTTCACGCTCTTCAAGACGGCTGCGCGGCTGCGCCTTGAGAAAATTCTCGAGAGAAATGCCGTCCACATAGTCCATGACCAGATAGGCGGTGCCGTTTTCCTCGAAATAGTCGGTCACCCGGACGAGATTGGGATGCGGATTGGGCTGGTGGCACTGAACAATGTTCTGGCCCTCTTCCAGGAACCGGCTCACGCCCCGGCGGTAGGATACCGTCGTTTCAGTGAGTCCAAGGTTGGTGCGCAACTGCACCGTCGAGGCGTTGTCTCCGCGTTCGGCCACGTCAAAGGGGAAGTACTCCTTGATGGCCACCCGGCGGTTCAGACCCTCCTGCAGGGCAAGATAGGTGATCGCAAAACCGCCCTTCCCCAGCGCCTTGCCGATTAGGTACCGGCCATGCACCTTGGTGCCCGGCCGCAATTGCGGCTGTTCCCAGGGAATATTCGTCCGGGACGTCCCGCAATTGGCGCAGACAAGCCCCTTACCGAAGGGCAACAGACAGGCAAGACACCTCGTTGTGTCGGTGCTTGGCGCCTCTGTGTCCGGCTCGTTCATCACGCATCCTCAAAACAACACGTCGTACACCCTGTTGCAGCGACTTGGCGGACCATCCTTCCGAGATGTCACACATCGCCAAGAATCCACGATGGGACCAGCATATCAACGCCCCCGGCCCCGCTACTAATGAACACCACTCCTTAGTCCTTGGACAAAAACCATGGCGGAGTGTGCAAAAGCTGTCGTCCGGGATAAGACGCAAAACAAACACAAACTTATCTGGGACCACTTAAGGCAGAATCCAGTACAATCAGACACACACCCGAGTTCAATATTATCCACGTTCCAACGTAACAATTCAAGGTACGGAAAAGCGCGGGGCCTCTGCCGGCCGCTCTCCATAAATGGCCGTCATATTTGCAGTTGGAGTCCCCATGATACGGCTGTGCCAGGTTCTTTTCGGCCCGTTTGAGAACCCCGCCGGCGGAGACTTGGCGGGCCGGATCAGGTTTGCCGCCGATATCGGGTTCACCGGATGGCGCATGAAACACCGCATGGCGGACGGGAAGACAGGGGAACCGGCACCCATGAACGCCTGCCGGGAAGACGTCAAATTACAGGCGTTTGCACTCCCGTCGCCTGAAAACCGGGGCGATGTTTCCGGTGCCCGGTTCTCACTTGACACACGGCGGGAATGTGGTAGAATTCCATCGCAGAACGTTAGGCATCCTGCATTAAGAAGTACCAAGCAGGACTGACCACGGGGGTGGGCCAGGCCGGAGGATGTGGTTGTGTCAAGGCCAAGCTATCCTGATTCTGCAGTGTTGCGCACATCATCTTCCCTGCGTGCATGGTGGTTAAAGAACATACAGGGATATCAAATTGTGGATGTGCGCCGTCACCCCAAACGCGGCTGGCATGGGAGGATGCGTTTTCGGCTGGTCTACAAAATGCTGCCGGGCGGACGTATTTGATCCTGCCTTTCGGCGTCGCCTGAGCGTTCGGTCAAAGGGACGGTCAAAAGGATTCCGCGGAAGTGCTGTTTATTATGGGTGTCAGACTGTAAGTCGCAGTGGGCATTGGCATGTCGGGCGGGTGTCTCTTGACGGGGGGCAGCCGCCCGGTGTGTCTGTGTCGGCAGTGTCAAGCCTCCGGAAGACCGAATCCAAAGTAGCGGTTGGCATTGTTGTGGGAAATATCGCGCACCATGCCGCCCAGCCAGTCCGGATCGTTCGGAAGCAGGCCCCGGGCAACGTCATTTCCAAGCACATTGCATAGAATGCGGCGGAAATAGTCGTGTCTTGGATAGCTCAGGAAACTGCGGCTGTCGGTAAGCATGCCGACAAAACGGCTGAGCAGTCCGGTTTGGGAAAGTGTTTCAATCTGTTCCAGCATGCCCGCCATCTGGTCGTTGAACCACCATCCGCTGCCGAACTGCATTTTGCCCGGCACGGACCCGTCCTGGAAATTGCCGAGCATGGTGGAAAGCACCATGTTGGCCGCCGGGTTAATCGTGTAGAGCACCGTGCGCGCGAGCCGGTTGCCGCGGTCCAGCCGGTCCAGATATTTCGAGAGCGCCTTTGCCATGGGCGCGTCGCCCGCCGAATCGAAACCGGTGTCCGGTCCGAGCGCCTGGAACATGCGCCCGCTGTTGTTGCGTATCGGTCCCAGGTGCAATTGCTGCGCCCAGTTCAATGCGTGGTTCATCAGGCCGAACTCGTGCATCATGGCCGAACGGAAGCGAAGCGCCTCCTCTGGAGTCGGTGACTGGCCGTTGCGCGCGCGGGCATACACCGAGGCCGCCTCCGTCTCCGTGTAGTCCTCCGCATAGGGTGTTTCCAGGCCGTGGTCCGAGAGGCGGCAACCCCGTTCGTGGAAGAACTGCTGCCGTTTGCGCAGCGCCTCCAAAAAGCCGGCCCAGGTCGGACATTCCATGCCGGCTGCGGCCTCCAGCTTTTGGGCGTAAGCGTTAAAAGTCGGCGGGTCCTCAACGGCCATGGCCTTGTCAGGACGCCAGGTGGGCAGCATCCTGACGCCGAAATCCGCATCCTCGTTGACGATGCGGTGCGCCTCAAGATCGTCCACCGGATCGTCGGTGGTGCATACCAGCGCCACCTTCATCTGTTTCATGATGCCCCGCGCCGAGAATTCCGGCTGCGCCAGTTTCTCGTTGCATTCCTCCCATATGCCTTTGGCCGTGTCCGGACCAAACAGGCGGTCGGAGATGCCGAAGGGACGGTCCAGTTCAAGATGGGTCCAGTGATACAGCGGATTGCGGGCAAGATAGGGCACGGTCTCCGCCCACTTCTCGAACTTTTCCCAGTCCGTTGCCTCGCCCGTGCAATAGCGTTCCGAAACGCCGTTGCTGCGCATGGCCCGCCATTTGTAGTGGTCGCCGGCCAGCCAAACCTCGGCCATGTTCGCGAAGCGCCGGTTCTTCGCCACCTGTGCCGACGGCAAATGGCAGTGATAGTCGATGATGGGAAGTTCCCGGGCATGGCGGAAATAGAGTTCCCGCGCCGTCTCGCTCTCCAGCAGAAAGTTCTCCGTAATCAATGCGCGCTTTGACATGAAATGCGTTCCTCAGCGTTCAGTGCAGCGGATACCACATGGGGTCCATGCCCCAGGTGGCCACCCCTTCCACCGAGATGCCGGCGCAGATCGCCTGGCACACCACGCACACGGGATTGCGAAAGCGGAGCCATGGCACGAACATCCCGAACAGGAAGAAGTGGTGGATATGCACACTGTGGGTGTCGCGCCACAGCCAGGTAAGAAAAGCAATCGGAAGCACGATGGCCGGGACGACGGCCAGCCAGGGCAGGAGAATCCCGGCCCGCCAGGCCAGGAGGCCCTGATAGGTCGCAAGACCCAGCATGAGCAGCACGGCAAGGCTGAACATGAACCACGTGTAGGGCGACATGGAGGCGAAACCCTGCGGTGTCAGGCTGACGTCCACCTTCAGGATGCGGTCAAGGTTGTGGTAAATGAACGCGGCGAAGAAGGGCACCACCCAGCCCAACCCGTTCCAAAGCACCACCCGCCGCCACGGCGCCCTGAACGGCTGCAGGGTGTGCCGCGCGCCCAACAACCACGCAACCAGCGCCGCCGCCAGCAGTTTCGGCAGTTCGTAGGCGTTGCCCTCCGCCGAAGCGAAGGGATTGGGGCGGTGGCACAACACCCCCGCGACAAATGCGTATCCTGTCGCGGCCATGATCAGCCAAAATGCGAGACTGGCTGCCGGGGTGACCGTCATATCCTCTTGGGCGGTGTCTGCGTGCGCTGTCATCGGCGGGTTTCCTGTCCAGGCGGCGATTATATCGGCACCGGCCCCGGGGCGCAAACCCGGGAGATAAAACAGTCAACCGTACGGGCTGTAATTACCGGGCCAGACGGAACCCGAGGTCAAAGGAGGCGTTGGCCGGATGAATGCCGTCGCGGGTGGCCGAACGGCAGTACTGCCGGTAGGAGTCGCAACCGCCGCCGCGAAGCACATGGTATGAGTTCTCCCCGGGCAGCGTCCACACGCTGCCATCGGTCGGCGCGCCTGCATAGCTGTCATGCCAGCCATCCTGGCACCATTCCGCCGCGTTGCCGCCCATGTCGTACAGGCCAAAGACATTTGGCAGCCGCTGCCCCCCCACGGTCGCGTGGTCCTGGCCCACCAAGTAGGCGTTGGTAAAGTACCATGCATAGTCCCCGATGGCCGTATAAGTCGGATCGTCACCCCAATAGAAACGTGTGGCCGTGCCGCCGCGGCACGCATATTCCCACTGCGCTTCCGAGGGCAGCCGGAAGGTTTTGCCCGTGTACGTGTTCAGCGCCGTCAGGAAGGCCTGCGTGGCGGGCCAGGAAATGCACACTGCCGTGGTCTCCACGTAGTCATTCACATTCTGCAGTCCGGCCCACGGCGTTGTTCCCATCACGGCCGTCCACTGGCGTTTGGTCAGCTCATACTTGGCCATCCAGAAACCGCCCAGCGTTACCGAATGCTGCGGGCCCTCATTGGATTGACGGTCCTGTTCCGTATCCGCGCTGCCCATGGTAAAAGTCCCGCCCGGCACCCAGACCATCTCCAGGGGCACGTCGCCGGGAAGTGTCACCGTCTCCGTGGTGACGGAACGGGGCGTGAACTTGATGTAATCGCTGTATACGACCGAATAATTGCCCGCGCCGTCGAGATACTGCACGCGCACGGTATGGTAGCCGACCGCTGCGGGAAGCGTGTGGGTCCGGGCAACCTTCGGCGTCACCCAGTCGGTCCAGGTGGAGCCGTTGTCGCTGAAGCGCATGCGCGACACGCCCGAACCGCTGCCGTCCGCATACGCCAACCCGAGCGTGACTGCCTGGATTACCGTGGAGGATGCGCCGTTGTTGATGTCAATCGTGCCCGTGGGCACGGTCCGGTCGAGCAGGATATAGTCGCTGAACACCGCGGAGCGGTTGTTCGCCTTGTCGATAAACTGGATGCGGATTGTTCTGTAGCCGTCCGCGCCAACCGGCAGCGTGTAGGACCGCGACGGGGTCAGGCTCTCATAGGCCGACCAGGTCATCCCGTCATCGCTGAAATGCATGCGGGCCACGCCCGAACCGTCGGTTCCGTCCGACCAGGTCATCGCTATCGTTACCGTGCGCGAATTTGTCGAAGTGCGGTTGCCGTTGATGATTATCTTGCCCGTAGGCGGGGTGGTGTCAGTCACCGCGCGCGCTGTCGGCTGCGGAAGCCCCGCGAGTAACAGGAAAACCACAGTAACCCCACACCCAAGACCCCATGTCGTTTTGTTCACGGCAAGTACTCCTCGGTTGGGGCATGAGGCAGCAGCGGCTTGCAGAGAACAAACGCCCTCGTGGTGGTCGGCCCAATAGCAAACTTTCCTATCTGCCGACGGACAGTATAGGGAAAGGAGCGACGTTGCGTCAATTTAACGCGACACGGGCCGTATTATAAGGGGGAATCGAATATTTATTGGATGTGCGGGCGGTCCACTGCGGTTTTTCCGGGCAAGTCGGTCCCAATTTTCTTATGGCATGGAGTGTGTCCAGCCGTGAATGCGGGGCGTTTCCAAGTCGGCCCCCAACTGCGGATGACAGGACAAGTTGGTAACCGGGTTTGTCCAGAGCGGCGAAGTTTGGAGTGCAGTGGCGGAGGGCGCAGCGGGGTCGCTGCCGCCGCCCGCCAAAAGAAGAGCGCGCCCGCCACGGCACGATTGCCAATCCACCTTGTCCCCTACGGGGACATCCGACACTATGCTATCATCTTGGTCTGGAGTGCATTCCATGAGTGAACGTGACTTGTATCGTGAAGTCGTCAACGAGGTGCGCGAGGTGGTCCGCCGCGAGGCCAGGGGCAAACCGCCCAAGGTGGCGCTGTCGAAAGAAGTGGCGGCGCGCCTGGCGCTTATCGGCGGCGCCGCGGACTCGCCTGACGTCCCGTCCCCGTCCGTGTCCGCCGCGCCGCCCACTGCGGCGGCGGAGGCGCCTCCCGTCTATTCGGCGGAAACACTCGTTGCCCCGGTCGTCATGCCGTCCCCGCCGGAAATCCTTCCGGGCGATCCGTCGGACAGTCTGGAACGCATCGCCGCGGCGGTGGCGGCCTGCTGCAAATGCGGGCTGGCCGCGGAACGCACCAATGTTGTGCCCGGCGAGGGCAACCCGCAGGCGCGGCTGGTGTTCGTGGGCGAGGCGCCGGGGGCCGACGAAGACCGGCTGGGCCGTCCCTTCGTGGGCCGCGCTGGCGGACTGCTGACCGATATCATCGAAAAGGGCATGAAGCTGACGCGGTCCGACGTGTTCATCTGCAACGTGCTCAAGTGCCGTCCGCCGGACAACCGCAGGCCCAATCCGGACGAGGTGGACTGCTGCGAGCCCTACCTGATCCGCCAGTTGGCGCTCATCAAGCCGACGGTCATTTGCGCGCTGGGCGCCACGGCCGCGCAGACGCTGCTGAAGTCCACCGCGCTGGTGGGTCAACTGCGGGGCAGGTGGCACAACTACCACGACATCCCCCTGCGCGTCACCTATCATCCGGCCTACCTGCTGCGCAGTCCCGGTGAAAAAGCCAAGACCTGGGAGGATATCCAGGAAGTGATGAAGCTGCTCGGCGGCCAAATTCCGCGGCCGTTCTAGGGCGCACCCCATGGCCGCCGCCGCAAACACCCCCGTTCAGCCTTCGCCGTTCACCGTGCCGTGGTACCGCACGCTGTTCTTTCGTGTTGTCGTGCTGTGCGGGGTGTTGCTGTTGTGCCTCTTCGGCGCGCTGATGGCGGTCACCCGCCACTTCTTCCAGGAGGCGTCGGCCGAAATGGAGGCGCGCACGGCCGATATCGCGCACTCGCTGGAAGTGCGCTTCGAGGAGGGTTTCGAGGGGGACTACCACACGCTCGAAAATGATCTTATGGACCTCAACAAGGGGGTGGACATCAAAATCGAAAACGACCCGGACAGCAA
>CAZOMH010000193.1:0-7612 GCA_964580415.1 uncultured Nitrospirales bacterium | reverse complement strand
AAGAGCGCGGGACATTGGCAGTAGGGGACATATTTGCCCGGTGCGATGTACGAAAACGGTGCACCGATGCGCCTGCCGAGGAAATACCCGAACGGCCAGCCGATGAAATGGGGCATATGCACCATTTCCAGCCGGTGTTCCGTGGCGCTCTGCATGGTGTCGTAGCTTGATTCAATCACGGCAAAGCCGAGGTCGGGAAGGTCCTTCATCGCAAAACAGACCGTGGCCGCGCCGAGCGAGAATCCGTGCGCGCCTATTGTTTTAAGCCCTTTCTCCCGCAGCCAGCGCACGCAGGCCACAAGGTCCCTGCGTTCATGGTACCCGATGGAGACAAGGTCTCCCCCGCTTTCGCCCGTGCCGCGAAGGTCGGGCAGCAGCGCCGAGAACCCCCAGTTGATGTAGGTTTCCGCCGTGGACGTCAACTGGTCACGGTCGGCGGTAATCCCGGAGAGGGTCACCACGGCGTTTCCGCTGTCATTGGGCACATACCACGCGGACAGCGCAATGCCGTCTTCCGTCGTTATCGAAACCTGTTCCACCGGCCGCTTCGCAATTTCGCCCTTCGGCTTGACAGTCCTGTGGGTGGGCGCGGTCGTTATTTTTGTTCCCACATATCCCGTGGCAATCCACAACACCGCAAACAGGAGGAGCAGAACCGTTCCAAACCATTTCAGAAAACGTCTCATAAAAGGCACTTCCGGTCGATGCCGTTGCATTGGGGATTAGGGCAGCCGAAGCACGGCAAACACCGGGAAATGGTCCGTCGGATAGCGGCCGTCTTCATTGTAGGTGACCGTTTCACATTCCAGCGCCTGCGCGCCGCCCCGGTAGAGAATCCAGTCAATACGCTCGTCCAAGTCGGGTTTGGGCGCCTTGAACTCCCCAAAGGTGATGGTCGGCCCTTTCTTGTCGGGCGCTTCCACCCAACTGTCCTTGAACCCTTTCTCCAGGGCGATATCATAGGCCTTGCTCTTGCCCGCACTGGAATTGAAGTCGCCGGTGAGAACGGTCGGCAGGTCGCCGGCATAGGGGGCAAGGCGGGCGTCAATCACGCCCATGCCATTCTGCCGGGCCGGTTCGCTCTTGTGGTCCAAATGGGTGTTGGCATAAACGAAAAAACGCCCTGTCTTGGGATGGTGAAACTTGATGCGGGTGGCCATGCGCGTGCAATTGGTGTCCCAGGACTTTGAACCGGGCTGGTCGGGTGTTTCGCTGAGCCAGAAATTCTGCGTCTCGACGGGCACCAGCGTCTCCGCCTTGTAAAACACGGCCGTCATCTCACCCTTCCCGTTCTGCTCCCGGCCAATGCCGATCCAGCGGTAATCGGGCAGGTTGGCGGCAATGTAGTCGGCCTGCATGGCAAGACATTCCTGGGTGCCCAGAATGTCCGGGTCATACTGTTTGATGCAGTTGACCAGCGTATCCTTCCGCTTGGACCATGAATTGTCCCCGTCCAGGGCGGTGCCATAGCGGACGTTGAATGTCATCACGCGCAGCGTGATTTCTTCCGCAAACGCCACTGTTGACGCCAGCAGCAGGCACCCCGCGATCATCAATGATTTCATGGTTTGTCTTCCTACCGACCGGATTGACCGGTTTTGCTTGGGCCCAACAGGGGAACTTCGGTTTTGGGCGTCCCAATCACTTCTTCGGAAGCGTTGTCACGTCCTTTTCGCTTGAACTGTTTCTGTTCCAGCTTGCTTTCCACAAATCCGACACGCAACTTGGACCCGTCGGGATTCACCCAGGTTTTCCAGACGGTCAGCGTCGGCCCGGCATAGCCTGTTTTGTCCCGTTCAAACTGCGATTCCGAATCATCGGCGTCCGTGCCCACCACCGCAACCACCTGATCATAGGTCATGCCATAGAGCAGTTTTTCGAGAACGGCCGCACCAATAACCGGCTTGGGAGGCGGTTCAGGAGGAGGAGGAGGCAAAACCACTGCAGGCGCGGGGGCACTCACGGGCACCGTCGCGACGGGCGGATTCCGCTTCGAAAGAAACATGGGCACCGCCACCACGGCCACGGCCAGCACGGCAACTCCAATGAACAGGTGTTTGTTTTCCAAGGTTTCAACTCCGTTACGCAGAGGAACAACGGATCATGGTCCGGAACCGTCACCAGTTTGCTGAAAGAAATAACAGGACCGTTTTTCGGCGACTAGACTACTGTCATTCAATATCAAAATCGGGCTTGACACCAAGCTCCCGCGCCCGCTCAGCCGAAATTCGCTCAAGTCTTCTGGCTTGTGTCAACAGTGTCCGGCGCAGACCTTTGGACACATCGCGCTCACTAATCACGCGGGCGAGATTGGCAATGGTTGCAGCCCTTCGCGCGATACGGATATCGGGATGCTTGCGCTGGTCATAGATGTCCTGCGGGATAATCCTATGTTTGAAAGACACGGGAAGCTGAATCTTAGGACACGGAGGAACTTCTTTCTCATTGAGCACGGCACCAATTGCCGATTCCTTTAGCACCTTCTGGAAGACCGTGTACTCGGCACCATTCAGAATCTTTTTCTTTTCTTCATGCGAAAGGCCGTCAACAAGACTGTCAAGCGGCCACACCTCGACATGGGCGACCTCGAAAGGATCCAAGACATTCATCGCAACGGCATCTGTCCGCTGATTTGTCAAATGCCTGCCAACGCGCCCGCTTAATTTTTCCTCCGTCTGGCCCACATATATCGGTTCTCCGTCATAGTCAAAGAAGGCATACACTCCGTGCTTGCAACTTCCTATGCTTTTCCCCCTACCGTCTTTTGTATTAAAGAATGCCCGTATTTCCTTTCGAATTGCCGCAACTTCTTCCGGCAGCCCAACGACTTCAGCTTGCTCTTCTGATGCACCGCTTTCTCCCGATTTCTTTGACATGCATTTCCTCCAAGACCGGCGTCAAGTAGTTTTCGGCAATCCACTGTATGACTGGAACGCAGACCGCGTCACCAAAACCAAAGAGGGCTTTGTTCGACGGAACCGTTATTGTGAATCCGTCTGCCCCCATGAGCCGCGCGCACTCCCGTGGTGTCAGCAGGCGGACTGCAAACTTGTTGTTGCCGGCGGCGAAAAGAATCTGCCGCCCACTTCCCCCTCTCGGGGTGCGCAGGCATCCTGCTATTCCGTCTGTACGCAGTTCGGCCATTGACCTCCCCCCCCGCACACGACGAAATACGGTACCATATATAGTCTCTTTTGCAGAAATCATTCTGTCCGCAACCGCCCTGTGCCTTTCGCTCATCTGACTCAGTAGATATTCCGCCCGCGGTCTGCTCCACCAAATTGGCGATTCTGAAGGAACGTCTTCCAGAATGGACCGTATATCTGCGGACGTCTGCTGGATGAGCGGCAGCGGCCTAACCGACCACTCAATCTCCGGGTGCCGCAATATGTAATCAGCAAGTGCGGGGGGACGGCATTGACTCTCATAGAATGAAGGGGTCTCGCCAACCCTTTCAACCGTAAACTCCTCGCGCTTCCCAATGAGGAAAAGTCGCTGCCTGCTCTGCGGAACAAACAGAGATGCGTCTACAATTAGCGCATCCACCGCATAGCCCAGACTATTCAAGGCAAGACAAGCGTCCTTAAAGTCATCCCCCTCATGAGACGTCAAAAAACCACCAACATTCTCGAGCATGACCAGCGGAGGACGGCGCGTCCCCATTCTCTCCACTGAACGCACAAACCCCCAGAAAGCACTGGAGTGTTGACCCACCAATCCGCGTCTTGCCCCTGCCAAAGACAGGTCATTGCACGGAAAAGATGCCGTTGCCAACGCAACCGTCGGAATTGAGTCCGCGTCGAGTTCGTGGACATCACCCAGTTGGAAATCCTCTTTCCCTCCGGCGAAATGTCCCCGGTACATCTTCATTTTGTCTTCATCAATGTCATTGGCCCATACAACCCGCCAGCCGGCCTGTTCGAGTCCCATGCGCATGAGCCCGATTCCGGCAAAGAATTCCGCCACGGTGCGTTGATTGTTCATTGCGTGCCCAAATCCTGCGTTGTCCCATCAGTGCCGGTTTGTTCCCAACTGATTACACCCAAAACCCGGGGCAATTTCCCGCATCGCCCGTCTTCCCGGACATTATAAACAATTTCCTCTCCAAAGTCCCCCACTTTTGCCCCGGAACAACGATTGACCGCCGCACCCGGCTACTGCTAGAGTGAACGGTCCGGAAAACCCGGCACGGCATGGTCCGTCGTATGCCGGGCAGGCCCGGCAACGAGGATGGAGAGGCCGCAAATGAGTCATTTTGGCGTTATTGACTGGGGTATCCTAATTGTCTACTTCTGCGCGCTGGCGGCGATGGGGCCCATTTTTGCGCGGGTAAACAAGTCCACGGAGACCTTCTTCGTGGGCAACCGCACCTTCCCGGCATGGCTGCTTGGCCTGGCAATGTTTGCCACGTCGATCAGTTCAATGACGGTCATGGCCTATCCCGCGGATGCGTACAAGACGGCCTATCTGCGGCTGCTTCCCGCCTTTATGCTGCCGGTGGGCATCTTCATCGCCTCCAAGGTTTTCCTGCCCTTCTTTCGCAAGGCGCGGGTTACTTCGGCGTTTGAATACCTGGAGAGCCGGTTTGGACCGGGCGTGCGCATGTATGCCGCCCTCGCCTTTTTGTTCGGCCAGGTATTGCGCATCGCCACCATCCTGTACCTCATCTCGATGCTTTTCCAGCAAATGACCGGCCAGTCTCCCATGGTGTGCATCCTGATCGGCGGTGTGGTCATTGCCATCTACACAGTCAGCGGCGGCATCAAGGCGATTGTCTGGACCCAGTTCTTTCAGACCTTCCTGCTCTGGCTCGGCGCATTTCTGTGCATCTACACGGTTCTGCGCGACATCAACGGGGGCGTTCCCGAGGTTCTCCGCGCAGCATTCGCCGACGGGAAATTCCGACTCGGTGATCTGAACCCCGCCTCCGGCAACATTGAGCCGTCGCCCTGGTTTTCGATCCAGCAGAAATCGATCATATTGATCATGGTCGCCGGGCTCTTCAACTGGCTGTACGAATACAGCAGCAACCAGAATGTGATCCAGAAATACGTCTCGGCCAAGAACCCCAAGGAGGCGCTCAAGGCCATCTGGATTTGCTGTTTTTGCAGCGTGCCCACCTGGGCCTTCTTCATGTTCCTGGGCACGGCGCTCTACGTGTTCTTCAAGCAGCACCCGGACCCGACGGCCATGGATATTTTGAAGGGTGCCAACGGCCACAAGGCGGAGGAGATTCTGCCCTTCTTCTGCGTGAACCACCTGCCCACCGGCGTTGCAGGGCTGGTGATCACCGGCGTGTTCGCCGCGGCCATGTCGGCCTCCTCCTCCAGCGTGAACTCAATTTCCGCCGTCACCATCACGGACATCTACCGCCGTCACATGGTGAAGAACGGCACGGACAAGCATTACGTTTGGGCGGCGCGCGCCGTTTCCGCCGCAAGCGCCCTGCTGATGATGGGCGGCGCGGTGCTGTTCCTGAAGATGAACACGCTTACGCTTCAGGACTTGGGAACCAAAATGGCCGCAATCGTCGCGGGCGGTCTGTTCGGCCTGTACGCGCTGGGATTCCTCACCAAACGGGGCGACGGATGGTCGGTGCTTGCCGGCATCCTGTGTACAACCTTCTTCAGCGCCTATATCACCGCTATTGAGATGAAGATCGTCACCGTCGCAACGTACACCTCGCTCGGCGTTTCCGAATCCCTGGCAAAAGTGCTGGCCAACCCGTTCCACTCCTATTACACCGGCGTGGTGGGCAACATCGTCATGTTCATTGTGGCCTATACGGTGGCCAGCCTGTTCCAGACGCAAAAGCGCGATCTGACCAATCTGACCGTATGGACCGGCGCGGGCACGCCAGAAGAAGCCTGAAAACAAGCGAAACAGGATCATGAGCAACGAGCACCCCATCATCCCAGACGACCACGCGCCCAACCGCCGCTACTCCATCGGCGAGGTCAGCGACCTTCTGAAAGTGCCACAGCACCTTTTGCGGCAGTGGGAGGAGCGTTTCCCCCACCTCCGCCCGAAGCGCACGCGCACCAACCGCCGCTATTACCTTCGCGAGGACATCGACATCATCCTGCGCATCAAGACCCTGCTCCACAACGACCACCTGAAGGTGAAGGGCGCGCGGAAGCGGCTCGCCTACGAAATCATCACCGAAGGCAAACCGGCCTACCGGCTGGAGCACCGCGAACTGCTCGACCGCGTCGTCGCCGAAGCGCAGGCGCTTCTTGCCGCGCTCGGTCCCGACCCCGAGGAGGCCCCCTCCGCGGTCCCGCCTCCCGAGCCGGAAAACATCGAGATTTTCCAGCCCCGAAGCGGACGCGCAAGACGGTAACCGTTTAAAGACCGCGGCAAGTTCCATGCGTGCTATAATTCATGCGCATATGCAAACGAGAGCAGACGTCATGAATTTATTGCCGGACAGCCATAAAGAAATGATAGAACAGCTCTGCCGCCAGTACGGAGTGAGTCGGCTGGAGGCATTTGGTTCAGTGGTGCGCGGCGAATTTGTTGAGGGGCAAAGCGACCTCGATCTTCTGGTTGCATTCCAGCCGTCAACCCCGACAGAACACGCTGATCGCTATTTTGGACTGTTGGCAGGACTCCAAGATGAGTTTCGTCGTCCGGTGGACCTGGTGGAAATAGGCGCCATCCGCAATCCCTATTTCAGGGATGCCATCGAGAAACAAAGGACGTTGCTCTATGTTGGATGAGGTCAAGGCCCCCCTGTATGACATTGTCCAAGCATGCGGGTTAATTGTGGATTTCACCGCAGGCAAGGAGTTGGCCACATACCGTGATGACGTGTACTGCAAGTCAGCAGTGGAACGGCAGTTTCAGATCATCGGCGAGGCCCTAAACCGTTTGGCAAAGAAGCATCCTGACATCTCGGAACAAATCCCTTCCTGCCGGACCATCATCAGTTTTCGCAATATCCTGGTCCACGGCTATGACCGCATTGAGGATGACATCGTCTGGGGCATCATCACGGCCCATTTGCCCGACCTGCACCACGTTGTAGCCATGATGCTTCAAGGTGGCGACAGGGAATAGCGCGCATTCGCTCCCTTCAGATACCATCCACGGCCGCGATCAGCGCCCGTTCCCATCCCTCAGGCATCATGCCGCGGTCATCGAACAGCATGCGCCGCGCGTCACCGCCTGCATGAAACAGATGCACATCGAGCCGTTTTGGGGGAAGCAGCATGCCGGCCCGCTCGGCCCACTCCACCACGCACACGCCGTCGGGCTCAAAGAGTTCCTCATAGCCCAGGTCGGCCAGTTCCTCCGGGCCGCCCAACCGGTACAAATCAAGATGGAATAGCGCGGGGCTGACACCGTACTGGTTGACGAGGGTGAATGTGGGACTGTGTACGGGCGCACCGCCCGTGTAGTGCGCGGCCATGCCGCGGACAAGACAGGTCTTGCCCGTGGCCAGGTCGCCGAACAGCGCCACCACTGTCCCTTCTGGAAGCAGGGCGGCCAGCGTGCGGCCGAGCTGCTCGGTCGTATCGGGGGTATGGGTGACAAGTTCCAGTCCGGCCATGTTCACTGCGCCTTGTCTATTGTCTTCCGGTAAAGCGCCTCATAGGCCTCGCAGGAG
>CAZOMH010000192.1:0-7650 GCA_964580415.1 uncultured Nitrospirales bacterium | reverse complement strand
TGAGGCGGCTCCGTGGCTCAACAGTCTCGTCAAACAGGCGGACGGCGCCACCCATGTCGTGCTGGTCAACAACGGCAATGACCCGCAGACGGCCCGGTTCACGATGCCGTCCGCGCCGGAATCAATCACCGACCGGGCCGACGGCAAGCCGGTGGCGGCAAACAGCGGCACGGCCGGGATCGAACTGGCCATGGAACCTTTGGCTGTTCACATCCTGCAGATACGATGGAAATCCTGACCGGCAGCGTCAGGGCGACACCACCACCTTGAACGAACGGGACCTGCTTTCGCCCCGCGAGTCGGTGACGGTCAGGGAGACGGGATACTCGCCGGGCTTGTCGAACGTCCAGGGCACGGACACTTTGCCGACACGCTTGCCGGCAAAATCCCACTCGGCTTTCTTCACGGCGGTGGACGGGTCATAGCGGCCGGCGGTTCCCGCCTTGCTGTGCTCGTTCAGGTCAAGCGGGAGCCTGCCGGGCGGCGTTTGAACGGTGTCCGCGATGCCAAAGGTTCGGGTCTCGTTGACCTTGAGGTTGAGTATCTCCGGCAGGTCAACGAATCCGACGGCACCGGTTCCCGTCAGCGCCTCGGCCATGACCGTCATGGTTTCGGCCACACTGGCCGAGGTGGAATAACCCAGCAGGATGGCGTCGGCGTCGCCCAGGAAGGCTGCGTGGGCGGGATAACCCAGATAGACCACCACGACGCGGGGCACTTTCTTCTTGAGTTCGCGGACCAGTTCGACCTGGCCCTCGATCTTTTCCCGGTCGGTGAGCACGCAGACCGCGGTGTTGATTCCGCGCAGGCCGTCCGTAAGGCGCTGTATCTCGAAACGCTGTATATCGCCGATATGCTTGGCGGTCATGATGGGCTGTTCCATGACCTGCTTGAGGGGCTTCTCCAGGGCGGCCTTCAGTTCATCCACGCCCGCCGTGCCCGTAACGCCCACGGGTGTGGAAATCTTCCTGAGCAGCGGCAGTGTGCCGGGACGGTGATGCGCCAGGGTTATGGAGCGCCGGTTCACGGACTGCACCAGCGCCAGCAGGTCGTCCAGTTTGTCGATGGCGTGGGGGTCCCGGTCCTTTGCCGCAGACAGGGCGGTCTTGGCCAATTCCGCCTTGACCCGGATAACGCGGCGCACGGAGGCGTTGACCGTCTCCTCGGACAGGTCGCCCTGGCTTACGGCCTTGCAGATGAATTCGATGGCCCGAATGGGCTGCGATGCGGCGCTGCGCCAAAGAATCATGTCCGCCCCGCGCTCCAGCGCGGCGGCGGCGGCCGTGGCGCTGTCCATGAGCCCGGTGACATCCTCGCTGTCCATGGGGCCGCTCACGATGATGCCGTCAAAACCCATTTCCTTGCGCAACAGATCGCGCAGCACCGCATCGGACAGGCTTGCCGGGGGACCGCCGGAAGCAAGTGTCGGCACCAGTGTGTTTCCCACTTGGACAATGCGGGCGCCGCCCTTGATGGCTGCGGCGAAGGGAAGCAGGTCCGCGTCCTTAAGCGCGTCCCGCGGCGTGGTGAGCACCGCGGCCCCGCGGTCTGTCCGGTTGAGTCCGCCGCCTGGAAAGCCCATCGGCATGGGAGACACCCCGTATTTCTTCAGTTCCTGGCAGAGGATGTCGCCCGCTTCCGCCACAAACTTCGGGTCGCCGCCAAGACAATTCACTGTGCCGCGCGCGTTCTGGATGCTGGGTGCCAGCGCCAACCACGGCCCAAGATAAAGATTGAACCCCATGGCCGCCATTTGGGAACCCAGCAATTGACCCATGCGCCGGGTGGTTTCAAGGTCGTTTGCCGCCGCGACGGCGAGCAGGGAGGGCAGCTCGGCAAAACCCGATGCGAGGCCTTCTCCGGGGGAGGCCAGTTCATACAGGTCGGCCCCGACGAGCATGGGCAGGCCGGACTTTTGCTCTATCATGCGCAGTTCGGTCACGCACCCCGCCGCGAAGGCGGGTTTGGCCGAACGGCGCACGAGCACCCCGCCGGGAACCGTTGATTTGAATATGGCCGTGTCATCGCCCGTGAACCGTGCGCCGCCCTCAATGGTGACCAGCATAAGCTGGGCTATCCGCATGGGCAGGGATGCGGCGGCCATCCATGCCTCAACAGGGTCGGCGCCGGCCACCGGTGCGGACGGCACCACGGCCGGGGCCGCAGGCTTTTCCGGCTGCGTACCGTCCGGAGCCGCCGGTTTGTCGGGGGCAAAGGCGGACGGCTGACCCCAAACCGCCGATGAGCAAAGGGTTATGGCGACCATCAAGGCTGTTTTGCAGCGTCTGCTTTGGAATCGCATTCCAGGACTCCGGCGTATGTTGACCCGCGGCCCGGTCCCGCCTTTCCGTCGGCAGGCCGCGCCATCCAAGCGCGGCTTCCTGCCGGAACGAACGGCCGACCCCGGTTTTAAACACCTTAACATGAACCGGTCGGCCATCCAAACTTGCGGCTTGGCCTTTTGGCCCGCCATGCGCTAGAATTCGCGCACAGGACGCGGTCAGCCAGGCCGCGCCGAGACAGGGGCATTGCATGAGTGAAACAGCGCGGAAAATCTACCTGAGCGGACCAATCATGGACGCCGACGCGGCCGAGAGCAAACCGTGGCGGCAGCGGGCCAAGGAACGGCTGGCCGGAGAATTCATCCTGCTCGACCCGATGCGCCGCAATTTCCGTGATCGTGAGATCGACAGCGCCAATGAAATTGTCGAGTTTGACCTGCAGGATGTTCGCGACGCCGACATCCTGCTGGTCAATTATAATAAAGCGTCCATCGGCACTTCGATGGAGGTGTTCTATGCGGCGCACGACCTGGGCAAGTTTGTCATAGCCTTCAGCCCGATCACGTTCAAAGACATGTCGCCCTGGATGGTGCGCTATTGCACCAAGGTGCTGCCCGGCCTGGAGGCGGCGCTGGACTATATCGAGCGGCATTTCTAACCAAGGAGACGCATATAATGCCGGAGAACACGCCGCTGGTGGCGGTCATCATGGGCAGTGAATCAGACTGGGAAATCATGCAGCGTTCGCACAAAACGCTGGCCGAATTCGGCGTCGCCCATGAATGCCGCGTGCTGTCGGCGCACCGAACCCCCGATGCGCTGACGGAGTACATTCGCAGTTGCGAGGAGCGCGGCGTCGAGGTGTTCATCGCCGGTGCCGGACTGGCGGCGGCGCTGCCGGGATGCGTTGCCGCTTTCACGACCCGTCCTGTGCTGGGCGTGCCGCTTGCGGCGGGCGCGCTGTACGGCCAGGACGCGCTCTACGCGATAGTGCAGATGCCGCCGGGCATTCCCGTGGGCACGCTCGCCATCGGCGCGCCGGGCGCTACCAATGCGGCGCTGCTGGCCGTGTCCATCCTGGCGAACAAGCGCCCCGAACTGGCCGGTGCGCTCAAGGCCTACCGCGCCAAACAGGCGGAAAAGGTGCTCGCGGCAAAGCTGCCCTGCGGTTAGTCCTCCGTTCTTTTCTCTTCGCGGATATCCGCGATGGCTGTTAATTCATGAATTCCCCCCTTGACATCATCGTCGTCGGCGCCGGGCACGCCGGTATTGAGGCCGCGCTGGCCGGAGCGCGCATGGGGCGGTCTGTCATGATGATCGGGCTGAATCTCGACAGCATCGGCCAGATGTCGTGCAACCCCGCCATCGGCGGCGTGGCCAAGGGCCAGCTTATCCGCGAGATTGATGCGCTCGGCGGCGAAATGGGCCGCTGCATTGACCGCACCGGCATCCAGTTCCGCATGCTCAACCGGTCCAAGGGTCCTGCCGTCCACTCGCCGCGCGCCCAGGCCGACCGCATGCTCTACCAGTGCGACATGAAGCGCGTTTGCGAGAGCGAGCCCAATCTGGTGCTCAAGCAGGCCGAGGTGGTTGACCTGATCGTGGCGGACGGCGCGATTGCGGGCGTGCGAACCAGTTACGGCGAGGAGATTCCGGCCGGCGCGGTCATCGTCTGCACCGGCACTTTTCTGCACGGGCGGCTGCATTTCGGCATGACGACCGTGTCGGGCGGACGCGGCGGCGCACCGGCGGCGGACGGGCTAAGCAAGGCCTACCGTAATCTTGGTTTTCCCGTGGGCCGTCTCAAGACAGGCACCTGTCCGCGTATCCACCGGCGCAGCATTGACCTGGAAGCGCTTGCCGAGCAGCCCGGCGATTCGAACCCGCGTCCTTTTTCCTTTTCGACGCCCATTGAGGGGTTTGACCGGAATCTGGCCTCCTGCTGGCTGACGCAGACCACCGAGGCCACACGCGATATCATCCTGCGCAACATGGACCGGTCTCCCCTCTATTCGGGCAGGATCGAGGGTATTGGCACGCGCTACTGTCCGAGCATCGAGGACAAGATTGTCAAGTTTCCCGACAAGCCGCGGCATCACCTGTTCCTGGAGCCCGAAGGGCTCAGCACCGCCGAGTTTTACGTCAACGGCATGTCCACCAGTCTGCCCGAGGACGTGCAGTTGGAAATGCTGCACAGTTGTCCCGGCCTGGAACAGGCCGAAATCATACGGCCCGGCTATGCCGTCGAATACGACTTCGTGCCGCCGACGGAACTGTTGCCCACGCTGGAGACCAAGCGCGTTCGCGGGCTGTTCCATGCGGGCCAGATCAACGGAACCTCGGGCTATGAAGAGGCGGCGGGCCAGGGCATTCTGGCGGGCATTAACGCCGTGCGCCGTCTCGACGCTGCACCGCCGTTGATCATTGGCCGCAACGAGGCGTTTCTGGGCGTGATGGTCGATGATATCGTCACGCGGGGCGTACTGGAGCCGTATCGGCTCTTCACCTCCCGCGCCGAATACCGGCTCCATCTGCGCCACGACAACGCCGACGAACGTCTGGCCAAATACGGCTTTGCCAACGACGCCATTCGGGCTGCACTGGCGGAAAAGAAGCGCACAGCCGCCGAAGAACTGCACCGCATCGAGACCACCCCGCTGGCGCCATCAGGGGAACTTAACGCGCTCCTGCAGGAACGGGGCGGCGCACCCGTCACCCACCCGCAACCCGTGGTGCAGTTCCTCAAACGGCCCAATCTGGGCCTGGCCGACCTGTGGCGCTTCTGTCCGCCGCCCCTGCCCGTAACGCTGGAAGCGTGTGAACAGGTGGAAATCCGGGTCAAGTACGCGGGCTACATGGACCGCCAGGAAAAGGCGATAGACCGGTTTCTCAAGGCAGAATCCCTGCCCATCCCCGCCGATTTTGACTACGACACACTGGAAGGACTGCCCCGTGAAAGCCGCCAGCGGCTCAAAGAGGTCCGGCCGGCCACTTTTGGCCAGGCCGGCCGCATCCCCGGTGTCCGCCCCTCCGATTTGGCCATACTGCATATCCACCTGGGAAAACGGCGGCGAATAGAAGGGTAGGGCATCAAAAGGCCAAGACCAACTCCACTTAGGTATTTTCTAGCATTGCCGAGCCGCTGGTATTCAACAAACTTGTTGGCAACAGTCTTGTTGACAGATGGACTCGCTATGACGTGGCTTCTTCCTCCTTAAACACTACCTTCTGATCTTGCACTGGGGTAACAGAATGTCGGTAAGACTTGCTTTTTATAAACGGAATACCTGACAATGTATCCAAGGTATAGGGATGCGTTGGCCCGTGGCGGCACTTAAATAGGGTGAGTCCGTCCTATTTTATGAGGCCCGAATGCATAATAAGCTCCTGAACCTCAACCCTCACATCTCTTTGAACTTTGTCCATGTCATCACGGCAGGCGATATAGAACCGACTGTGAGCCGAAAGGTGCCCCAGATCCTTTAGTTTTGGTAGAACGAGCTTAGTTGTCCTAGACAGGTTCCAACTCGTTTCTGCGAGCATCTTCGTTACCAGATCGCTCATTGGAAGAAAGTCGCCGTTCGCCCCTTTGACCCTGTCTGATATCCCACGGCTTTCAAAACACTCAATAATTAAAGTTTCGATCAATCGGCGCAACATTACGGCACAAGCGTCGTACCACCCATTTTCGTACGCACCGTTCACTTGATTGGCTATGCGTTCGATATAAGGTCTTGTGTTCTTGACGATAGACGGTGGAACAACTACTGCTCCATGAGCCTTCATGCCCTCCTGCGGCGGAAGCCACGCTTGACTAGCTTCCGCCTGAATGATCTTTGCGGCGGCTAGGCTCTGTTTGGCGAGATCCTTGGCCATCGTCACTCAGTCTTCCTTGCGAAAAGGTGCTTTGCCATGCTCGCGAATATATGGTCGATTTGCTCAGCCGTTGATTCAGGGCTAATATGCACCTGAATGTCAATGTGCAGGGAGGGGGTCCTGCCATGCACTCTTTCGCGATCACCTACGTCCTGTGGTGCAACCGAAACGTTCGCATGTTCCGTCAGGTTAGGAACATTGGCCCCCGAAGCCGTTTTGGCGGGACCAGATTTGGCTGGCCTTGAGGATTTCTCTTTTTTGCCAACCTCTTTCTGATTTCCGTTTGCCTCTGGTTCCGCTGGGTCAGCCTGACAGAGCATCACATAGAAGGTAGCCATCTGTCTGGCCGCTCCCTCTCCAATTTGCCGGTACTGCATGAACCAGTCCCTTACCTTCCCTGCATCGGCATCAGGTCCGCTCTGGAGATCCCGAAGTTCCTGCGGATATACACTGGTTAACATGGTCTCACAGACTTCTTTATATTGATCGTCATGCCGCCACCTGTTTGCGAGCTCTGTTGGCTCCAAGTTGTCATCGATGAGACCGGTTGTTCTTAGGGATGACAAGTAAACCCTTGCGGACGATTCCTTCAATGTCAGGGCGTTAGCCAGGTAGGTGACAGCCACCGTCTTTGGTATCGTCCTTCGGAAAATCTTTCGAAGCTGTTGCCATTGCCTTGCCGGAATCTTTGGATAGCTGGTTGTATTATCGTTCATCGCATATCCCTTTCCTTTTGTAGAAGTTATTTATACAACAATACTTACGCCAACTTCCACATGATGTCGAGACCGATAAAGCTAGATACTTCTTCCAGAGTTGCTCCGCCATGGCGGTATAACTCAAGGTCAAGTAGAGTCTGGGCCACTGTACCCGCGGAAAGAGACGCCTCAGGTTTCCACCATGACCACAGAGAAGAGTGTATATAGCCGTATATCGACTGGCACCGATTCGTTTTGGGGTGTTTGCAGACCACATCAATCTGTCTTCAATTCATGGGTTTGCGACGCTGTTGTCGCTCTTCTTCGCCTAGGCCACGCCCCGGCTATCCCGCGCGGAAGCAAGCCTTCCGCACAAAAGCGGCGGCATGGCCGCCAATTGATAAGCCCGCAGATGCGCCCGACCGTCCGGGACGTGTAGAATATGGTCACCATGAACCCCTTGGAAAGTGAAGTGTTATGTTAGCCAAACGAATTATTCCCTGCCTGGACGTGGCCGACGGCCGCGTGGTGAAGGGCGTGAAATTTCTGGGTCTGCGCGACGCGGGCGACCCGGTCGAGATTGCGCGCCGGTATGACGAGGAACGGGCCGACGAACTGGTGTTCCTCGACATCCGCGCGTCCACGGACAACCGTGACACGATGCTGGATGTGGTCCGCCGCACGGCGGAGCAGGCGTTTATGCCGCTGTGCGTGGGCGGCGGCATCCGCACGATTGAGGACATCCGCAAGATGCTCAACGCCGGGGCCGACAAGGTGTCTGTGAACACGCCGGC
>CAZOMH010000191.1:0-7663 GCA_964580415.1 uncultured Nitrospirales bacterium | reverse complement strand
GAGAAACCCGTGGGTGTCGTCTTTCTGATCCTGACGCCCCTGTCCTCGCCCAGCGCGCAGTTGCAGGTGCTCGCACTGGCCAGCCGGGCGCTGCAAAACCGCAACCTGGCACACAGGCTTCACAACGCAGCCACCCCGGAACAGGCCATGCAGGCCGTACTGGCCTGGAGCGAGCAGCAGCGCGGCGGCATCCAGGACTAAGGCCCGCCTTTCCCGTCGGGCGTGGGTCTTTCTTCGTCCCGTTCCAAAACCTGAACCCTACTCTGGCTTCTCAACTTTTTCCCCGTCCCACAGATGTTCGCGGGTAAGCGCCACGATGACCGGGCTCAGCACGATCAGCGAGATAAGGTTGGGAATGGCCATGAGCCCGTTGGCGATGTCCGCGAAAGACCATACGGCCTTGAGGGTGGTTACTGAACCGACGAAGACCGCGATCACCCATGCAATGCGGTAGGGCAAGATTGCCTTGATTCCGAAGAGGTATTCAATGGCCTTTTCGCCGTAATAACACCAGCCCAAAATTGTGGAGAAGACGAAGGTCAACAGGCCCAGCGTGAGTACGACCGGGCCGATAACCGGCACGTCGGAAAAGGCCGCCTTGGTCAGCGAAGCGCCATTGAGCCCGTTCATCCATTCGCCGGAGTTCACCACCACCAAACCTGTCATGGCGCACACCACAACGGTGTCCCAGAAAGTGCCGGTGGAAGACACCAGCGCCTGGCGGACCGGGTGGCTGGTCTGGGCCGCGGCGGCCACGATGGGCGCGCTGCCCAAACCGGACTCGTTGGAGAACAGGCCGCGGGCCACACCCATGCGCAGGGCCATCATGATTCCAGCCCCGGCAAAGCCGCCCACGGCCGCCTGGCCGGTAAACGCGGTTGTCAGGATGAGACGGAAGGTTTCCGGCACCTGGCCGGCATGCATAACGAGAAGCACGGTGCAGCCGAGCACATAGGTTATGGCCATGAAAGGCACAAGAAGCTCACACACGCGGGAAATCGAATGAATCCCGCCGAGAATCACCAGCGCTGTGCATGCGGCCAGCACCAGACCCGTGATCGTCGGGGAGAGGTGGAAAGTTTCCCGGGCCAGTTCCGATATCGAGTTGGCCTGCACCATATTGCCAATGCCGAACGCCGCCACGGAGGTGAGCGCGGCGAAAACGATGCCGAGCCATTTCATTTTCATGCCGCGCTCGAGCACGTACATCGGCCCGCCCGCCATCTTCCCTTCGGGCGTCACGATGCGGTAATGGACCGACAGCACCGCCTCGCCGTACTTGGTGGCGATGCCGAACACGCCGGTCAGCCACATCCACAGCACCGCGCCCGGCCCGCCGAGCGCCACGGCGGTTGCCACGCCCACAATGTTGCCCGTGCCGATGGTTGCGGCCAGCGCGGTCATGAGCGCGCCGAAATGGCTGATGTCGCCCTCGCCCTCATGCCTGCGTTCCAGCGACATACGAATGGCCCGGGGAGTAAACCGCTGTATGAACCCCAAACGTATGGTTAGAAAGATGTGCGTGCCGCACAGCAGCACCAGCAGCCAAGGTCCCCACACCCACCCACTGACCTTGTCCAGCCAGAATTCCAATGCCGACATGCCGCACTCACCTTTCCGCAATGCAAAAGAGCGGCGTCATGCCGCGTTTCCGAATGGACCGCAACGCCGCCGCAATGGCGCACATGCTACCCGATTTTGCGGCGGGGGGCAAACAAAGCGCCGTGCGGCGGTATCTGCGTGCGGTCTCACGGGGCATCAGGTCTCACGGGACACCTTTGCATACGCCCCTCCCCTCCATTATGATGTCTGCGGGCTTGCGGACCGATTCCATGGCGGCCGGCTGAGGCTATTTCCAACCGCCGGGGTGAGTTGCCGTCAAACTCATGTTCCGCGGTTTGTTCCTGAATTGGGTCGGAAACACGGGAAGAACATATGACGGACCAAAAGCGTGTTTGGGTGTGTCTCATTTGCGGCTATGTGCATCATGGGCCCGAGCCGCCGGACGAGTGTCCGGTGTGCGGGGCGGACCGTTCTGATTTTGAGGCGCAGATCGAGGCGGTGCCCGCAACGCCCGTAGTGCCGGCAGTGCCAGCACCGCCTAAACGGTGGAAGTGTCTCGTGTGCGGCTATATTCACGAGGGCGACGCGCCGCCGGAGGAGTGCCCCGTGTGCGGGGCCGATTCGGACCAGTTTGAACCGGTCAACGACGGACCCGCACCGGCCGCCGCACCCGCCAAGTCCGTGCGGATCGTCATCGTCGGCGGCGGGATTGCGGGCGTGTCGGCGGCGGAGTCGGCGCGGGAAAGCGCGCCGAATGCAGAGATTACGCTGGTGTCGAAGGAGCCGGCGCTGCCCTATTACCGGCTTAACCTGACGCGCTATCTTGCGGGCGAAATTGGCGGTGACGCGCTGCCCATACATCCCGAGGCGTGGTATACGGAGCACCGTGTCCGCCTGCTGCGTGACATGGAAGTGACGTCGATCACACCGTTGGATTCAAAAGTCACCCTGGGAGACGGAAGTGAACTTGCCTATGACCGGCTCGTCCTTGCCTGCGGCGCGCAGCCCTTTGTCCCGCCGTTTCCCGGCGCCGCGCTCCCGGGCGTGGTTGCCCTGCGGACCTTGGCCGACGCAAAGCGGATACTGGCCGCTGTGCGGCCGGGCGTGCAGTGCGTGTGCGTTGGCGGCGGCATTCTTGGATTGGAGACGGCAGGCGCGCTGGCGAAGCGCGGCGCGCAAGTCACGGTGCTCGAAAACGGCGGCTGGCTTCTGCAGCGCCAACTGAACGAGGCGGCGGGCCGGGTGCTGGAGCGCCATGTCAGCGCCGCAGGCATTCAAGTGCGGTTTCACGCCAAGACGGAGGCGATAGAGGGCACAGAACGTGCCGAATCGGTGCGCCTTTCCGACGGCACCCTGCTGCCGGCATCACTGGTGGTCATCGCGACGGGCGTGCGTCCCGACAACGCGCTGTCCAGCGCGGCGGGACTTGCCCTGAATCAGGGAACCGTCGTGGATTCGCGTCTCACAACCTCCATGCCGAACATATCCGCCGCCGGTGATGTGGCGGAACACAGCGGCATCCTGTACGGGCTGTGGGAGCCCGCACGACACCAGGGGGCGATTGCGGGTATGAATGCGGCGGGCCTGGCCGCGGAGTTTGGCGGCATCCCGCGGGCGAACACGCTCAAGGTGCTCGGCGTGGGACTGTTCAGCGTGGGCATGGTGCAACCCGAGGGCGACGGCGTGGTGGAGGTGGCCGGGGAACGGGACGGCGGCTACTGCCGTTTTCTCTTCAGGAACGGCCGCATGGCCGGCGCCATTCTTGTGGGCGACACCAAGCTGGCCGCGCTTGCGGCCGGGGCGGTAAAGACGCGGGCGGATTTCTCCGCGCCGCATGGTACGCCCCCAACAGTGGCGGCGGTAATGGACCGGCTCCGCGGGTGAACACTTAGTGCGGTGAGGAGGGAGGCGGCGGTTCGCCGCCAAGGTCGCGGTATATCTTTTCTTTGCATTCCGGACATACGCCGTGGCTGAATTCAGCCTCGGTGTGCTGCTGGACATAGGATTCCACCTGCAGCCACCATCCGGCATCGTTTCGGATGCGCTTGCAATAGGAACATATTGGGATCAGACCCCGCAGCGTTTTCACATCCGCCAGCGCCTTTTGCAAATCCTCAATGAGCCGCGCGTTTTCCAGTTCGGTGAGTTTCCGGGCGGTAATGTCGTTGAAGGCAACAAGCAGCGTTTTTTCACCGCCAAAGTCGATCAGGGCCGCGGAAAGATAGGCCCAGCGCGACTTCTTGCGGCCGCTTTTCAGCCGCACTTCATAGTCCCGCACATATTCCTGCCTTGCGAGAAGCTCCAAAATTCTGCGCCGATCAACGGGGTCCTCGTAAAAGTCACTCGTGGATTGGGCTCCGGAGCCGCTCTCCTCGGGCATGAAGTCTTTTACCCATTGCTGGTTGCAGAAACGGATCACGCCGCTGTCCGGAACAGAAATGGCAATCGGAAAGGGGGCACGCTCCACCAAAAGGTGGAAACGTTCCTCCGAAGCGGACCGCTCCGACATTTCCCGGCGCAGTTTTCGGTAGAGCCAGTACAGCCAGAACAGGAGCACGCCCAATATGACCACAAGTGCGGCCAGCAGCAACAGCCACGCCTGTCCAAGTATGTCACCGCCCATGCCTTGCACCTCACAGGAAATGGTGGATTGTCCGGACACAACACTCCCGGACATCTCGAAGGTATTGTACCGCTTTTTTCTTTCCTTGTTCACTATATAATTCCAAGGGATGCGTCCGGTTTGGCAGAGGCGGAAGTTGCACGGCACAAGGACGGGGATTCTTGGGCGGGCGGGTCCACCGACGGGAATGGGGTTATGGACGCTTGGGGCCCCTCAGGCGGGAGAAGATGCGCGAGACTGTCCCGTCGATCTTGGTGCCTTTCAACTGGGCGCCTTCCAGATTGGCGCCTTTCAGATTGACGTCGTCCAGGTTGGCCCCGGTCAGGTCGGCCCCGGTCAGGTCCGCCATGCCAAGGTCGGCACCGCTGAAATCCGCCCCCATCAGCAGGGCGTTGCGCAAATTGGCGCCGACGAGACTGGCTTTGGGCAGTTTTGCGGCGCGCAAGTCGGTTTCAATGAGTTCGGCAGCCCGAAAATCAGCACCGGTCAGGTTCGCGCCGCAGAAAAGCGCCCGTCCCAGGAGTGCCCGGGACAGGTTGACCTGGTGTAATTTGACGGTTCTCAGGTCGAACCCGCGCAGATTTGTCTCGCTCAGGTCGGCCCCGCGCAGATCGGTATCCTTGAGCAGGGCTTCCGTGAGTTTGGCGTCGCGAAGGCTGGCGTGCTGAAGATTTGCCCCCTCCAAATTGGCTCCGCGCAGGTTGGTGCCGGACAGGTCGCATTTGCGCAGGTCCACACCGTGGAAATCAATGCCGAGCAGCACTGTGGAGGTCAGGTCCGCCCCGTGCAGTGTCAGTGTGGCCGAAGGATTGGCTTCGCGCCACGCATTCCACACGCCCACCCCCTGGCGCAGCACGGCAACCGGCCCCTCAAGCACGGCCCCCCCGTCGCGGGCGGTGTCCCGAAACCCCTGGGGCGGATGAATCGCGCCGGTGATGAAGGCACCCTGAAACAGGGCAGAATCCCAACCGCGCAGGTCGTGGAGTGTGGCGGCGACCAGATTGGCCCCCCTGAAATTGGCTCCACCCACCTCGGCCTTGGACAGGTCACAGGCCACCAGTTGCGCACCCTCCAGATTGGCATCGACCAATACGGCGTGCCGCAGGCTTGCATGGGACATCCTGGCGCCGGTCAGCACGGCCCCGGAAAGCACTGCGCAGGCAAAGTTTGCCTCGGTCAGGTCGGCCCCGGCAAGTTGCGCGCCCGACAAATTGGCTCCCGCAAAGGAGCATCCCGAAGCGGAAACTTCCTGCATTAACGCGCCCCGCAGCCCCGCTTTCCGGAAACAGGCCTGCTTCAGGCAGGTCTTTCGCAGGTCCAGTTCCTGCAGGTTGGCCTGATCCAGGCAGGCGGAGGTCAAGTCGGCGTCGGCGAGGTTGGCCCCCTCCAGATTGGCGCCTGTAAAATTGCCCCGTTCGATCTTGGCACCGACGAAGATGGCCCCGCGCAGGTCGGCCCCGCGCAGGTCGGCCCCGTGCAGGTAGGCCCGGCGCAAACCGGTGTGGCGCAGATCGGCCCCCCGAAAACTCATGTTGCTCATGAGCGCGCCGTCAAGGTTGGCCGCACGCAGGTCGGTGCCCGCAAACGAGACGCCGCCAATGCGCGCGTCGTGAAAATTGGCCTCGTCCAGTTTTGCACCGGCAAGCGTGGCCTTGCGCAGGTCTGCGAATTCGAACGTTGCCCGGCTCAGGACGGCATTGGTAAGGTCTGCCTCGAAAAGGCTGGCGCTGTGCAGGTTTGCGCCCGCGAGCGACGCGCCGTCGAGTTTGGCGCCGTCGAACCGGGCATCCTTGAGGTTGGCTCCCTCAAGGTTGGCGCCGGAAAGGACCATGCGCTGCAAAAGCGCGCCGGATAAATCCACTTTCTTATAGCCGCTGGGGCCCCGCCATGCGTTCCACGCCTGCGGGCCCTGGCGCAACACATTCAGGCATTCCGCGTCGGCCATCTTGGACCCCTTTCCACAGATGCATGATTATACAGGCAAGAGCATGCGGCGGCAAAAAAGGCCTCGCGAAAGAACGCGACGGGTACGTCGCGTCTACGGCAGCGACTGGCGGCAATCGTAGAAGCGACGTCCCCGTCGATTTTCGTCTTTGCGCCGTACGGGATTGTCGAAAGGGTGTTATTCCGCCGACACCCCGCCGACGAGCTCGTTGATATCGGCCACGCCGTGGCGAACGCAGTAGTCTTCCAGCCCCTGCACCACGCAAAGGGCCGTGTCGGGCTTCCGGAACGAGGCGCAGCCCACCGCGACGGCGCGTGCGCCGGCGAGGATAAACTGCATCGCATCATCCGCATTGCATATGCCGCCCATGCCGATGACGGGGATTTTCACCGCACGCGCGGCATCCCACACCATCTTGACCGCCACGGGCCGTATTGCCGGACCGCTTAGTCCGCCGACCATATTGCTCAGAATCGGCCGCCGCGTTTCGGGGTTGATGCCCATGCCCAGCAGCGTGTTGATCAACGAAATGGCGTCGGCCCCGGCCTCCTGCGCGGCGAGTGCGGGTTCGGTGATGTCCATGACATTGGGCGAGAGCTTCACGAACACGGGCAGTTTTGTGGCCGACTTCACAATGCGGGTGTACTCGGTTACCCGCTCGGGCGACTGGGCGACGAGCTTGCAGCCACCGGCGTTGCGCGCGTTGTGTACGTTCGGGCAGGACAAATTCGCCTCAATGGCGTCTGCGCCGCCCCCGCGTTCCAGCCGTTCGGCCAGTTGCCCGTATTCGTCCGGCGTGTGGCCGTAGATATTGGCAATGATCGTGCAGCCCCGTTCGCGCAACCAGGGCAACTTCTCGGAAAGGTAGACATCTATGCCCACATTCTGCAGGCCGATGGCGTTGAGCATGCCCGCGGGCGTCTCCACAAGGCGCGGCGGCGGGTTACCCGCGCGCGGCGTGAGCGACAGGCTCTTGACGGTGACTGCGCCGAGCCGCGAAATGTCATAGTAGCGGTCGTATTCCTGGCCGTACCCAAAGGTCCCGGACCCCACGGTCACAGGATTCTTCATCACCAGTCCGCCGATATTCACCTGAAGATTGACGCTCATGGACGGCCTCCCGTGCGGGCGCGCTGTGCGGTCCAGTCGATGATGGTGGTGTCGAACACGGGGCCGTCGGCGCACACGCGCACCATGCGCTCGGCCTCTATTTCCACATTGGCCTCGACCACACAGCCCATGCACACGCCGTCGCCGCAGGCCATGAACGCCTCCAGCGACGCATAACACGGCACGCCGCGGGCGGCGCAGACCTCATGCACCGCGCGCATCATGGCCATGGGACCGCAGGCGTACACGACGGCCTTCGCACCCGGCGCCAGTTCGGCAAGCGCGTCCGACGCATAGCCCTTCTTTCCGGCCGATCCGTCGTCGGTGGCCAGCGTCACCCGGCACCCCATCTGCTTGAAGTCCTTTTCGCACAGAATCATGGTTTCATTGCGCGCGGCAAGCACCACCTCGGGCACGCGTCC
>CAZOMH010000190.1:0-7680 GCA_964580415.1 uncultured Nitrospirales bacterium | reverse complement strand
ACTGGACGCGCTCGGCTACCGATGGGTGGGCGGCGGCGGACAAAACGAGTGTGCCCCGTTTACATGGGGTCCCGGCGACCCGGACAAGGTGGAACAGCTTCGGGCGCTGCGCGAACGCGCGGCGGCGGTGGTGCCGGAAACCCGTTCGGGCCGTGAACGGCTCGCGTGGCTGATCGCTGCGATTGACTGGACGCTGGCCTATTACGACGCGGAGGTCGCGGCGGTGAAGGCCGGTGAACTGATCGCCAAAGCCAAGAGCGCGCCCGACGCCGAACAGGCAAGACAGACGGCCGCCGGGGCCCGCGAACTCCTGGGTTCGGGTCTCTTGGCCAAGGCCATGCGCGCCTACGCGCCGCGCATTACCACGCGCGGTGAATACGGCGTTTTGGCGACGGTGAACACCAAGGCGGCCATCGACTGGCGCCGGCTGTGGAACGAGGCAGGAACGGTGCTCGGCGAACCGGAATCGGACCCGCCCGCGCCCGCGTGGACTCCCGAACCGTCCGTTATACTCCCGCGCCTCCTCGCCTCGGCCCCCGAAGGGGCCGATCTGGTGCTTCAGCCCTGCGTGCTTGGCGGTGCCGATGCCTGGGTGCATTACCGAAGCTTCGGCGCAAAGGAATGGACCAGCATCAAATGCGCCCCTGTGAAGGGATGGGTGAGGCGCGCCACCATCCCCGGCCTGGCCCTGCGCACTCCCGGGATACTGCTGCGGCTGTCGTTGTCCTCCGATCCCGCGCAGGAAAGCGGTGCAATGGACCGCGCCGTCACGGTTATGTCCGAAGTCTCTCCGTCCTATACGCCCATCGCAAAACGCAAGGAGGACGAACCGCCGGCCGGGAAAGGCTTCTCGCTGACCGTGCGCGCCGGCGTGTCGGATGCCCAGCAGGTGATTTGGGGCAAGATGCCCGAGGCGGACTATTTCCGCGTCTACCGCAACGGCCAACCTGCGGGAAACACGGCGGTCAACATGTTTGCCGACATTCCGCTGCAACCGGAAACAGAGTACAGGGTGGAGGCTGTGCGCGACGGACGGGTCATCGACCAGTCCGCGCCGGTCAGGTTCACCATGCCGGACAAGCCTGTGACGGAGAAGGTGGCGCCGCGCGCCTTTGCAAACCGCGGCGGGATCGTGATCGAGTGGGATGAGGCAACGTACGCGGTTGCCTCGTACAGTGTCGCCCGCGCCCCCGAAGGGGACGGGAACTTTGCCGGGGTCGGCAGCGTGCGTGCGGCATACTCGGGGGGGCATGTCTTCCACGACACACCCGGCGACGGGCGTTGGACCTATCGTGTCACGCCGCTGAATGCGGCGGGGCACGGGGGAATGCCCGGCGAGGTGACGGTGGCTTTCCCCGCCCCCGTGATCGCCCCCGCGATCCAGTGGCCGTTGACGGCCGCGCCGGAAGGGGCCGTCCAGCAGGGATCGGTGACATTCACCCCCGAGGGCGTCCGGTTTGGCGGCGGATATCTCACTGCGCCGAACAGCCCGGACGCCATGGACCTGAACAGCGCCTTTACGCTGGACTTCATGTTCCGTGCCGATCAGGTGGAGGGAATGCCGGTGTTGATTTGCCACGGAGCCTGGCAAATCGACGGCTGGTTTGTCCAAATCCTTGGCGGGCAATTGATCGTGCGCACACCCGACGGCGACGCGCAGGGGCCCGTTATTGAGGCCGGAAAATGGTATGCCTGCCGTTTCGTCTTTGACGGCGAGCGTCTGCGTCTGGCCATGAACGGCGAATGGGTGTTTCAGGGCGGTACCGCAGTGCGCAATGTGCCAGCATCCCGGCCGCTCGTGCTGGGCAACTACTCCGCCCCATCCGCGCAGTACCAATTCCAAGGCATGCTGCGGAACGTGGTGCTGACGCAGGATGCCATGCTTGACGTGCCCCCGAAATTGTAGGAGACAGGGGATCGTTCCAATCGTTTCCGTGCTTGTGCCGACGGTGAACCCCGCATTTTTACAGGGGTGTTGCCGTCTGCCCGGCCGGGGTTCGGACCAGTAGCGGTGGCTGTCGGATTGCCAAAACCCCCGAAAAACACGTACAATGGGACAATCTTAATGAACGGTAGGTAGCGAATCATGGAACAACCACCCGTCGAGACGACCAACGAGGCCGAGGCTCGCCTGCTGGAAAGTGCGCTGTATTTCTTTGCGGAGAAGGGCTATGAAGGCACCAGTATCCGTGAAATCATCGAACGCGCAGGCGTTACCCGGCCGGTTCTGTATTACTATTTCCATAACAAGGAGGACGTGTTTCGCCGTCTTGTTGAACCGCTGTTCACGGAGCTTGTCACCGCTTTCGGCGAGATACCGCAACACTTCACCGACACCCTGGGCCGTCTTAAGGCCGTTATGAGGGTCGCCTTCGCCACGGCGGAACGCAATCCGCGCACAATTCGGCTTATCCTGCAGATGTATTTTTCACCCCCCCAGGGCGGTCCCGAGTTTGACAAGGCGGAATTTCGCCGGGTGCGTTTCCGAACGGTTGAGTCCATCCTCCAGGAAGGATTGGATCGGGCCGAGTTGGCCGGAGGGGATGCGCGCAGCCTTACGCTGGTGTTTATCGGCATTATGGACGCCCACGTTATGGCCAAGTCGCAAATGCCGGGCATTCACCTGACCCCGGAACTGGCCGAGGGGTTGGTCGATGTGTTCTTTTACGGCACCTGTTTCAAGGAAGACCCGCAGACGTCACTGGTCAGCCCCTTCTTTTACGCCTGAGAATCCGCCGCAGTGGTGCAGGTGATCCACACCTTGCGCCGTCTTGGACCGTCAAATTCGCAGAAGTAGACGGACTGCCATGTGCCGAGTTTCAATTTTCCCTCCTGCACCGGCACCGTGACGCTGAAGCCCATCAGGCTCGCCTTCACATGGGCGGCGCTGTTGCCCTCGGCGTGGGCGTAGCCGCCCTTCCACGGCGCCATGCGCTCCAAAATGGCGGTCATGTCGGCCGCCACGTCGGGGTCGGCGTTCTCGTTGATGGTGATGCCGGCGGTGGTGTGGGGCACGTGGACATGCACCAATCCATCCACCAGCCGTGCCTCGGTGACCGCCTGCTGAACCAGCCGGTCGATATTGACAAACTGGGTGTGGGCACGGGTCTCAACAGAAATTTCGCGCATTGGGTGATTACTCCTTGACACCGGGCACCGATTGAATGCGGGCGGGTTCTGAAGTGAAGCGTAGTCGAATTGCGGGGGGCATGGGCAGGGATGGGAAGCATGGGAGTTATGGGACTTATGGGAGCGGGAGAGGCAGGCTTACTTATCAGTCCCATTTGTCCCATGGGTCGATCCTTCTTGAAATGTCCCGCTCCACCAAGCGTCTCAGAATTCCATGTCTTCCAGGTTCTTGACTCCCAGACGCATCGGCACCACAACACAGCACAGCGTGAGCGCCGTGTCGAACGCCAGCACTGCGGCCAGAGCGTACCAGAACCATTCGGTGCCGGTGAAGCGCTCCACGGCGCGCCACTGCAAAATGAGCGTCTGGGTACTGACCATGAGGGCAATGTAGCCGACGCTCAACAGCAGGTTGAGCGTGCCGCCCAGTCCGCTCACGATGCGCGCCGGGTTGTCCTCGGTGAAAGTGGGGTAGAGGGTGCCCAGACCGACGGCGAGCCCGGCCAGTCCGAAATTGGCCAGAGAGACCGTGTAGACGGTGAGCCAGAAGTAGACCGGTTCGAGCTGGAGCATGTATCCCGACAGCACGCCCAGTCCCACGGTGAACAGCGAAGTGGTGCAGAGACTGAGCCAGAACTTCTGCCATACGACCTGCCGGAAGGTCAGCGGGGCGAGCCCGAGTATCCAGAAGCGCCTTCCCTCCAGACTGACCAGGGGGAAAACAAAACGGCTGGTGAGCGTGGCCAGAATAAGCGTGACCGACCCGACGTTAAGCGACGCGATCCAACTGCGCCACATGGGTTGTTCATATAGATTCGAACTGTTGCGAAGATTGGCGAGATAGACGGCCATGATGCCGAAGAAGATGACAAACTGGGACCACTGGGTCGGGTCGCGCCAGAACAGTTTTATATCCTTGGCCGCGAGCGAGCGCGCCGGTTCGGGGATGCTGCCCAGCAGCGCGGCGGCCCGGTTGAGCAGCCCGCGGTTCATCGGGCGGAAGCGCTGCCGGTCCTGACCCTCAAGATAGGACCAGCCGGGATAGAAGATGCGGTTGGCCAGCCAGCCGCAGGAAAGCAGGGCCATCATCGCGGTGGAGATCAGCATGGCGAACCAAAACAGGCACCCGCCGAAATCGAACCGCGCGGCGGCGAGAATGCCCTCGGCGGTCCAGTGGCTGGGAAGCAGAAACGACTGGGTATGCCCCGTGGCGGCGAGGAAAACGGGCAGCACGGTGTCGTCCGAGATGCGCTGACCGCGCAGCACACTGCGGATGTAGAAGAACAGCGCCCCCACGGTGATCAGACCGATCACCGCCATCACGGACGGTTTGAGACGGGGAAAGACGCGAACGAGAACCATCGCGGCCGCCGCGCCGATGCAGGCGGGGACGATGATGGCGGGCAGAAAGAACACCACGGTGGCCAGATAGAACAGCAGGGAAACCTTCATGCTCAGGCCGTAGGCCAGAAACAGCGGCGAACCCAGGAAGGCAAGCGACCAGGAACTGAACGCGACGCACTCGAAGAAGCGCGCATAGAAGAACTGGTCATGGCGGATGGGGCCCTGCAGCAGATACACGACTTCATGCGACCGGTACAGCGTGGCGAAGGCCACCAGAACGTTGGAGAAGATTAGCAGCAGGAAGACAGACAGCGACAGGACGCTGAGCAGGCGGCTCATGAGCAGTTCGCCGAAGTTGAACTCGGCGCCGGCGAGCCCGCCGAACTGGACCACCCAGTCGAAGCCTTCGTGAAAAAAGAAGAAGGTGCCGACCCACAGCAGCAGCGCGGACAGGCTTATTACCCCCACCTTGAGCCGGGACTGTTCCCGCACCCCGGCGACTTCATGGCGGGCCATGCGGAGTTTGGCGACGATGATGGCAAACACCTGGTTCACGGGGCGATATCCCCGCCGCCGCCCGCCTCGCGGGTGATTTCGAGAAAGACGTCCTCCAGCGAACCCGGCCTGCGGCTGAACGCTTTGATTTCCGCGACGGACCCGATCTGGAGCAGCCGTCCGTTGTTGATGATGCCGATTTGGTCGGCTACCTCTTCTGCAATGGACAGCGTGTGGGTGGACATGAATACGGTCAGTCCCTCCTCACGGCATTTGCGGCGCAGAAAGTCCTTCACAAAGCGGATATTCTTCGGGTCAAGGCCGACCCAGGGCTCGTCCACGATTACTATCTTCGGGTCGTGCAGGAAGCAGGACGCGAACGACAGTTTCTGGCGCATGCCGTGACTGTAGTCCTCGACGAGTTGGTCGGCCACGGAGGCGATCTCAAACATTTCGAGCAGCGGCATGCACCGCGCATCAAAGTCCGCCGGTTTCATTTGGTACAGTCCCGCGACGAAACGCATGAACTCGCCGCCCGTCAGCTTGTCGTAGAGAAACGGGTGATCGGGCACATAGCCGAGCAGGCGCTTGGCCTCCACAGCCTGTTTCTGGATGTCAAACCCGCCGACCACCGCACGGCCCGAACTGGGGTGGAGCAGGCCTGTGAGCATCTTGATCGTGGTCGTCTTGCCCGCGCCGTTGGGGCCCAGGAAACAGAAGAAGGTGCCCGCGGGAATGTCGAGGTTCAGGTCGCACACCGCCATTTTGGCGCCGAAATGCTTGTTCAAGTGTTCGGTGATGATCATGATATGTGTAATGGTTCCGGGTTTGTTGGGCGGTCGGTTGTGCGGGAATGGGACGTATGGGAGGCATGGGAAGAATGGGAAATATGAGACCGAGGGCTCGCCTGAGTCTGTTTGCCCCTTCTCGGGGCCAAGAGCGAGGCTGTCGGAAACGCGCGGTTCATTCTCCCTGCCCCGCCTCCAGCACTTCGATGCGCAGACTGCCCGCATACCCGAGCAGGCGCGGCCAGTCCTCAATGCCGCCGTCTAGCAGTTTGATGTGGGTGGCGTCGGCCGTGCGCTCGCCGAAGGTCGGGTCCATTGGCAGCCACCGTTGCACGAACACCTCCGTCCATGCATGGTAACCGAAGGTCTTCGTCTCATCGTCCCAGGCCAGGCCAATGGCCACGCGGGCCGGAATGCCCGCCGCACGGGCCAGTGCGGTGAAAAGCACGGCGTGCTCGTTGCAGTCGCCCTGCCGCACCCGCAGCACGTCGAGCGCGTTCGGCATGCTCAGGGACCGTTTCTTTTCGATATTCTCATACACCCAGCCGAGCAGCAGCACGGCCTTGTCCCAGTCGTCCCGCGTGTTTTCCGTGATCTCTTTGGCCAGTGCCTTTATCTTTTCATGGTCGGCGGTGATGAATGCGTCACCGGCAAGATACTTCTGCATGTCGGGACCGCTGAGGGAATCCGGTTCTTGGACGCGCCTGGCCGGGTCGGGTTCGACAATGGTCCACACGTCGCCCTCGCGGTGCTGCACGGGCGTGTCCGGCGGCATGCGGTCCGCCGCCACGCCGGAGAAACGCACGCGCATGCGGCGCGCGTCGGGGGAGGGAGACGGTCCGGTCGGCGTTATGGACACGGTGCGCAGCAGGTCGGCGCCCTCACCGGGGGGCAGCGGTGCAACAGCCTCTTCAGCGGTGATCTTCTGCACGGTGATGCCGAAGGGCGTTTCGGCGCGGACGACTTCCTGTTCGGCGGTGACCCAAGCCTTGGTCGTGACGCCGCCCATGGTGGTGGCCATAACGATGGTCTTCACAGGCTTGCCCCCCACCGTGATGGTCTGCAACTCCAGCGCCTCAATCTTCGCCGGGGCAACGCCCATCGTGGCAGGATCAAAAGTATCGATCATGGCCGACTGCCCCGGTTCCAGCACCGGCATGGACATGGAACCCAGACCCATGCCGCCGCCGAGCAGCAGTTCATGGCGCACCGGCATTTTGAGCGGATAGCTGTCTTCCCCCGTGTGGACGCGCGCATCCATGGTGTCATTGGCGACGCCGCCCTCTACGCGCATTTCATTGCCGCCCGAACGCAGTGTGAAATCGAAATCGCGCAGTCCGCGGGTCCCGGACTGCCAGGCATTTCCGTTGAGGCTGAGATTGGCCGATTGGCCAAAAAGCGGCATGGTCATGCGTGCGAGCAGGTCCAGCCGGAAACCGGCGTCGTCACCGCGGGAATCGGGGCTGGTCGTCCAATGGATGAAACCGACGCGCTTGTCGCCGAAGAAAAGCCCCATCCACACATTTTCCGCACGGACAAAACGGCGGACGTCCATGCGGGGACGAAATGCGGGCACGACCACCTCGCGATACAACAAGACACCCACCATCACCAGCCAGAAGATGATGATGGCCGCGGGGACTCCTAATTTAGCCTTCCGCAGCACTTTTTGTATTTCTTGCCGCTCCCGCAGGGGCACGGGTCGTTGCGGCCCACGCGCGGCACGGTGCGCACGCGCGGCGCGGCCGCGGGCGCGGAGACCCGCACCGGCTCCCCTTCCTCCCCGTCCCCGGCCCCCGCCATCCCGGCGGCGCCGAACGTCTGCGCCTCGGCGTGCTGGGTCTGCGTCATGCGCGGGGCGCGGTGCTGCGGCACGGCCTGCCCGGCCTCCGGCGTGAGCTGGACGCGGAACAGGCGCTGCACG
>CAZOMH010000189.1:0-7709 GCA_964580415.1 uncultured Nitrospirales bacterium | reverse complement strand
GCGCGGCCAGCAATGTGCCGGTGCCGGTGTACACCGGCACGAGCCTCTCCGAGACGGACCGCATGCTTCGCCATGTGGAGGATATTCTCCAGAAAACGCCCGAAGTGGAGAGTTACTCGCGCCGGACCGGGGCGCGGCTCGCTCTGGCGATTGCCGAGCCGAACACGGGCGACTTTTTGGTAAAACTCCGTTCTGACCGAAAACGGCCGACGGCGGCGGTCATTGATGAGTTGCGGACCAATATCCAAGGAGCCGAACCGGCGTTGAACACGGAGTTTCCCGGCATACTCAGCGACTTGATTGGCGATCTCACCTGGTCGCCCGAACCGATTGAAATCAAAATATTCTCCCGCGACACGGAAACGCTGAACCGTCTGGCGACCAAGATTGCAGCCCTTATCGAGACGGTGCCGGGCGTCGTGGACGTGAACAACGGCCTGATCGTCGCCGGGCCTTCGCTAATCTTCCGGGTGAACGTGGAAGAAGCGGCGCGCGCCGGGCTGAACGCCGCACAACTTGGCGCGAATCTCGAAACCGCCCTCTTGGGCACCGTGGCTTCGCACATTCTTGAGGGTGACCGGATTCGCAACGTGCGGGTGTCCGTGTCCGGCAGCGAACGGGAGGCGCAAATGAGCCTCCTGCCCGTCCGTTCGGACACGGGCGCGGCGGAAACGCTTGGAAACGTGACACACATTGAACATCAACCGGGACTGCTTGAGATGCACCGGGAAGATCAGCGCCAGCTTATATCGGTGTCGGGCCGCCTTTCGGGAACGGACCTGGGCACGGCAATCAGCGCGATTCGCGAAAGAGTGTCGAAGATGCCCGAACTGCCCCCCGATGTGCCCATTGAATACGGCGGGCTCTATCAGCAGCAGCAGGAGTCGTTCAAGAATCTGACCGTCGTGCTGCTTATGGCAGCCCTGCTGGTGTTTGGCGTCCTGATACTGGAGTTTGAAACAATCTTTCAGCCCTTGGCCATTGTTGCCGGGTCGGCGCTGGCGCTGTTCGGAGTGGTGGGCGCGCTCTGGATCACGGGCATGTCCATGAATATTGTCTCTTTCCTCGGTGCGATTATCGGGTTCGGTATCGTGGCCAAAAACGGCATCTTGATGATGGACTCGGTGGAGCATTTGCGTCGCGGCGGGCTGTCGGTTGGGGAGGCTTTGGTACACTCCGGACGCCGCCGTCTGCGGCCCGTGCTGATGACGTCGCTGACGGCCTTTCTGGGGTTGCTTCCCCTGGCCTACGGAGTGGGTGCGGGCGCGGACATGCTCAAGCCGCTTGCGGTGGGTGTGATCGGGGCGCTTTGCATCTCCCTGGTATTGAGCCTTGTGGCCACGCCTGTTATCTACTACGTGCTGGTGCGGCTGTTTGCCCCCCGGGCGCTTCGACCCGAAGGAGTTGGCGGGCAAACCCCGGGCTCCGCAGAAATCGCACATGGAGTCGGCAACAATGAATAGACCGATGAGAATGGCGGCCCTTTTCCTGCTGGCGGGAATGCTTGCAACCGGATGGGGCTGCCTCGCAAAACCGGGTGCCGGTTCGGGAGAGGCCGCGGAACCGCTGCGTCCCGTGGAGATCGAGACCGCCGTGGCCGCAATGCAGGATTTGCAGCCAACGGTGGAGCTTGTCGGTTCGCTGACCGCGCAACCGGAGAAGACGGTGGAGCTTTCGACGCAGGTATCCGGTCTGGTGGACCAGGTGCTGGTCACAGAAGGACAAGAAGTCGAGGCCGGCGCGGAACTTGTTCGCCTTGATGATCGGACCTCGAACGCGGCCCTCGCCAGGGCTCAGGCCGCATACGACGAGGCAAACGCCAATTTGGCGCTTCTCAAACGGGGACCGCTGCCCGCCGAAGTGGAACAGGCGCGCCAGGAGTCCAAAAAGGCGGCGCAGGCCGCCGAATCCCTCAGGGCGAAATACGCCGCGCTGAAGCCGCTAAAAGATGCGCGCGAGATTTCCGGCATCAAGTATGACGAGGCGCGGGCGAACATGGAAGGGGCGGAAGCCGACCGGGAAACGGCCGCGGCCAAGCTCGGCGTCCTGCTGGCCGGAACCCGTCCTGAAATTGTTGCGCAGGCGGAGGCGCATCTCCGGGCCGCCCAGGCCGATGTCGGTGCCCAGGAATTGGCCGTTGCCCTTTGCGTGATCAAGAGCCCCATTGCCGGAGTCGTAATGCAGTTGCCGGTCCGCTTGGGCATGTACGTGCAGCCTGCGACAACCGTCGCCTCTGTCATGAACCTCGACATTCTCTTTGCCCGGTTCAAACTCCCTTCGGCACAACTGGCGCAGGTGGCCGAAAATGCGCGCGTCATGGTGAAAGTGGTTGCCCTCGGCGAAACGCCTCTGGAGGGAACGATCACCAGGATTCGGCGCGAAGCCGACCCGCAGACCGCCGAAGTGGAGGCGTTTGCAGCGGTAAAGAACGTCTCGGGGCTGCTGCGCCCGAACCTCTCCTGCCGTATTGAACTGACCCTTCCGGAAACAAAGAACGCCCTGGCAATTCCGAACGCGGCGGTTTCCGACAAAGACGGCACCCCCGTGGTCACGGTAATACACGGGGCCAAGGCCCGCGAAGTCCCGATAAAGCCCGGAATACGAACCGCCGACCAGACCCAGATTCTCGACGGCCTTTCGCCGGGGGATATCGTTGCGACCAAAGGGGGCTACGGACTTCCGGACGACTGCCCGGTCGTCGTGGTTCCCCGTCCGCAATAGGCAAACCGGCTCTTTCAGGCATTTCCATGCGGGCTTTTCCCCACAGTTTGACTGAACCCCTTCCTATTCCTTATTCTATTGCCGCTGGGGAAGCGTGTGCCGGGCCTGTGTCCGCATGCGTCCGGCCCCGTCTTTGGCGTGTTTCGGTGTGTAACTCCAACAGTTGGGAGACGTCAGCCATGACTCGCGTCGCGATGGTGGGGATGATAGCGGTGGTAATTCTGTCCGGTTGCCAGTCAATGCCCTGGCAGAAGAGCGAGCCGATGCCGCCGGTGGAACTGCTGGACGACACGCCCAAGGGCGATACGCCCAAGGGTGCGCCGCCCTCGCAAACAGCGACCGCCGACCCGGCCAAATCGTCCGGTTTGGAACTTGCCACATCACAGCGTTTTAAGGATGTCCCTCTGCCGTCAAAGGCCAAGGAAGACGCCGAACGCTCTTATGTATACGAATCGGCGGCGCTTCAGATTGGCCGCATGGTGTACAACATCCACGCCAATCCGAACGATATCGCCAATTTCTACATTGGCGAATGCCCGGCCGCGGGCTGGAAGCTGGACAATGCACAGCAGGCGCTCGGCAACACCTATCTGCTGTTCACCAAGCCCGGCAAACGACTCGAGGTAACCGTGCAGCCTTTGGGCATGGGACGCGGCGAGCGGCTCATTCTGCACATGGTTCCCGACGGCCAGCCCGGCTCGTGATCGGCGCATGAAGCGTCTGGCACCCATCGCATTGATCTTGGCCGGCATGATCCTGGCGTCATGTCAGAGCGGTGAAATGCCGTTTAATTTGCCCCGTATTACCGGCGGACTTTCGGATGAACAGAAGATTGCCATGGTTCTTGCGGATGTGGCGCAGGGCATGGAGAACAAGCGCGTTTACCAGGTGCTGGCGCATGTCTCGCAGCAGTATCACGACCGCGAAGGCCGTGACTGCGAAGCGCTTCGGACGTATGTCGCGAACATACTGGACAACTATAAGACAATTCGGGTGACACGAACCCCCTCGCGCCTTCAGGTGCAGGGGGACCGCGCGCGGGTCGTGGACACCTTTGGAACCTTCGGACAGCCGAATGATCCGAAAGAATATCCGATCATCGACCTTCAGGGGCGGGTGATCATCCTTCTGGAACGTTCCGGCGACACGTGGCAGATACTGGAGTGGGGTCCGCTGTTCTGACCCTGCTTTTCGACAATGGGCGGGGCCCGCAAGGCCGCCCGAATGTGACCTCAGTCTGTTCTATGTAACGGTTAACCAAGGACCGGCAGGTGCGCCGGACCATACACATCGGAGTTATTGAAATCCCATGGCCAGACCCCGTAAAACGACGGTAGACATCCTTGAAGCAGAAAAGGAGCAAACGCCCAAGACCGAGATGATGCGTTTTATGATGCACGTCCAGGATCATCCGATGCTTTATGTCGGCGGGGTCGTTTTTGTGGTGTTCTGCATCCTCGCGGGGCTGCTCATCCGGGCCGCCAAAGCCGAGTCGGACCAGAAAATCACTTCCTCATATGTCGCTGCAAGCATGGAAACGGACCCCGCCAAGCGCTTGGAACAGTTGGAGGAGGCCGTGAAGGGCGCCGGTGACTGGACCCCCGAGATCACGTATGTCATCGGGGAGACCGCCATCCAGACGCAGCAGTATGACAAGGCGAAAGCGGCCTTTGAAACAGTCCGGGACAAATATGGCAAAAGTGATTTCGTTGATCGCGCCATAAGCGGACTGGCGTTCCTCGAAGAAAATGCCGGAAATCTCGATGCGGCCATCGCCGCCTACGACCAGTTGACCAAAGACTACCCGAAAGCTTTCGCGGCCAAAATTGCCCCCTTTGCAATTGCCCGTCTGCAGGAAGAACAGGGACGCCTTCCGGAGGCAATCAAAGCCTACCAGCAGCAGCAGGAAGTCTTCCCGGACTCCGGCGTTGCCCAGCGGGCCGATCAGGCGCTGAAACGGCTCAAGGAAGCGCACCCCGACCTCTTCCCGGAAGAGAAGAAGCCCGAAGCTCCGGCAGCCCCGGCTGCAACCGAAGCCCCCGCTGCGACGGAGGCAGCGCCCGCCCCTGCGGCAGCCCCGGCTCCGACCGAGGCTGCTCCGGCAGCGGCTCCGGCAACGGCACCGGCAGAGCCCGCGGCAACGCCCGCCCCAACTGAGGCAACCCCGGCAGCGGCACCTGCCGCCACGGAAGCTGCTCCGGCAGTCCCGGCTCCGGCCCCCGCAGAACCGGCTCCCACAGCCCCCGCAACGGCCCCCAGCGCACAGTAATCCATCGAAAATCGCCGTACTTGATGCGTCCCCGGAAGAACACTTCCGGGGACGATTTCATTTAAGGGGACCGGTCTATACTGATATACCTCTTATGACGGGCATCGGTAGTATGCCTTCCGGGAGGCGCATCCCACGGGATACGTGCGTGTTATTCCAATCCCGTGTTGTTCTTTACCCCAACGCGGTTATGGAGCAAAAGGGTCCGGGGTTGGCCGATGGCACGCCTTTGGCGTGGCAAGGCCTACCCCGGGGACCGGCGGCCCCCCGCGCGGACGTCGCCAAACAACGCCCGGCACAAACATCACGGGTCCGACCTGGCAAGAACGCTCAGCGCGTGGATACTTCCTGCAACTGCTTTCCGCCGTTCTCCAAATCCTGCCCCATCCCGCGCATCGTGTTGCAGCCCGACGCAAAGAACATGCAGGCCAATGCAACGCCCAGCGCCAGAATAATCGTCTTCTTCATCAATGTACCCTCGTGGTTTCTCACAACATCTTACCGCAAACAGGCGATATTGTTTCGCAGACCCGGCTTCTGAATCAATACAGGCTTGGCACACGGGCGCTGCGTGGGGTAGACTACTGTTCAAACCGCACATGGAGAGAAATCATGCTGTCTTATCTGGCGGCGCAAGTTCAGTTTATCCTCGGTGCCCCGCTGTGTACAGTCCTGCCTCTGGCCGCTGTGGCCCTTGTGACGGGCTATGCCCTGCTCGCACGCCCCCTGCCGCGCCTGCTGGCAGGCCAGAACCTCATCGACGGCGCGCGCGGCTTTCTCGCGGCGCTCCTCGTGGCAACCGCCCTCCTCGCTGTTGAAAACTACCGCGCCACGGACTACTTCCGGTACAACACCTATCTCAATGCGTACGAATTCTTCCACTATTACCTCGGCTCCAAGTATCAGGGAGAACTCGGCTCCACCCGCCTGTATTCCGCCGCGCTCGTCGCCGACAACGAAACGGGACTCAAGTGGAAGCATTCCAGCGGCACCATCCGCGACCTTGCCACGGGCACCTATGTCAAGGCCGACGACATCCTCGGCAATCCCGGGGCCGTCAAGAAATACTTCACCCCGGAACGGTGGGAGACTTTCAAGAAGGATGTTGTCTGGTTCAAGACGCGCATGGTTGACTCCCGCTGGGCGGGGGTCCTCCGCGACAAAGGATACAACGGCACCCCCGTCTGGGGCATGGTCGTGGGAACGCTGTTCACCAACCGCGTCCCGACGGATTCCGGCGGCGGAATGATGTTTCTGGCGATGCTCGATCCACTGCTGCTTCTGCTCGCCTTCGCCGCCGTTGTGTGGGCCTTTGGGCCCCGCGCGGCGTTCTTCATGGTGGTGCTGCTCGGCACGCATTACATGATGAAATGGTGGCACATGAAGGGCGCCCTGCTGCGCACCGACTATGCGGTCTGCATGCTCTTCTGCGCCTGCTTCCTCAAGAAACGCTGGTACGCGGCCGCCGGCATGTTTCTGGCGTGGTCGGCACTCTCGCGAATTTTTCCGGCCGTCCTGCTTCTGGGTCCGGGCGCGCGCCTCATGATGCAAACCCTCCGCTTCGGCGTGCGGGAACTCCGCCCGCGCGTGGAAGCGCTCTTGGCGCGTCCCGCCACACCGCGCGGCCAACGGAACGCGCGTCTTTCCGCATTGTTCGCCGGCGTCCTCCTCGTCTGGTGCGTGTACCGGTTTGTCTTCTTCTCCGCGGCTCCCTGGATGGGCTCGCCCGATCATTCCATTCTTGCGCTTCTGCACCCGTCCGGCGCCCGATTCTTCGGGACCCTCTTCGCATTATTGGGCGGTGCGGCCGCCGCACTGTCCTGTGCGGCCCTCGCGCTGCTTTCTGCCTGGGGCCTGTGGACGCGGCGCATTGACCGCCGCTGGGTCGCCTTCTTTGTCGCCTTCGGCGTCACAGCCGGCAGCCTCCTGGCCCTTTCCGGACTCTGGTGGCGCGGTTCCGACGTGTGGTCCGGCTACACGGACAAGATCGCCATGCACAACCGGGGCATCAGCGAGTGGCGCGTGGGGTTCAAGTACATCTTCATGGGGGATTGGACCAACAACGCGCACCCCTCCCAACCGACAGCGCAGAGTATTGCCCCCGCGTTGAACACTGCTTTGTATGACCAGCGGCTTCCCGACTGGTGGGCGGTCCAGTTCCTCGTGCTTGCCCTGTCAGTGGCCGCCGCGGGGGCCATAAAAGATCACCGGGCGTTCATCCTCGGATTCGTGCCCCTTTTCTTCCTCGTCTCCCCCACGTACTACTATTACCTCATGCTCCTCCTGCCGCTGCTCTTCTTTGCCGAGCGCCTGGAAGAGCCCGCCTATGCGGCGGGCATGGCCCTAATGTTCCTTACCGGCCTTTCCGGATTTGCCTTCTACGCACTCTGGAAACAGGGGTACGGCACCTACTACTGGCTTTCCGTGGAAATAATGATCATGTGCCTCTGCATGCTGGCGCTGGCGTTCGCCGAGGGCATGGAGGGGGCGCTCAAGTCCCGTCAGATGCCGAGTTCACCCGATCCAACCTGACCCGGATCCGGCAGTTGGTTCTGGTAGACTTCGACCCCCTTCTCCTTTCGCAGCACTTCCATCATCTTCCCGACAAGCAGCGGCGCGGCAAGAGCCGGCTTCGCCTCCTCAATGGTCAGCGTGTGCTCCGCCTTGTGCTCAAGCACCTTCAGGACAAGGTACGCGTCCGGCATCGTCACCGCCGTCG
>CAZOMH010000188.1:0-7722 GCA_964580415.1 uncultured Nitrospirales bacterium | reverse complement strand
CACCGGACCTTGTCGAGGTTCTTCAGATGTCGCGGTCAATCAGCGAGGCCAGCGGCGGAATCTTTGACGTGACCGTCGCGCCGCTGGTGGCCGCCTGGGACTTTGGTCCCCACCCGACGGGCGAGGCCAAAGCGCCGTCCGACGCCACGCTGTCGAAATTGCGCACCCGCGTCGGATTCGACAAAATTGAGGTGAACGCACAGACGGGCACCCTGCGAAAGACCGTTCCCGGGGTGAGTTGCGACCTCAACGCAATCGCCCAGGGCTATACCGTGGATCGGATCGCCGCCGACCTGCTCGGATTGGGCTACCACGATTTCATCGTTGAAGTGGGCGGTGAGGTGCGCGCCAAGGGACACAACACGCGCGGAATACCGTGGCAGGTCGCGATTGAAAAGCCCGTGTTTGACGGTCGCGAGGTGGAACTGGTCATTCCGCTGGACAACATGTCACTGTCCACTTCGGGCGATTACCGCAACTACCGCGAATTGGACGGGGTGCGCCTTACCCACCTGATCGACCCGCACACCGGCCACCCCATAACCCACCATCTAGCCTCGGTAAGCGTGCTCCACAAGGAATGCGCGCTGGCAGATGCGTGGGCCACCGCCCTGATGATCATGGGGCCGCAGAAAGGGTTTGATTTGGCCCTATCCCAAGGGTTGGCCGTGCTCTTCATATCGTCCGAACAGGACGCGGGATTCGTGACCCGGGCCACACCGGAATTTGAACGCCTTGCGAAAGGCGGCGAAAACAACGCTCCGTAGCGCGGTCCGTTAATTGCGTATGACGACAACAGACAATATCCCGCACCACGACCCCCTGTTCTTTGCTGAAGGGAAGGGCCGGAACCACGAAGAGACTGCATCTGTTTCTTATCGTCGGCGGCATTGCTGCGCTGCTCGTGGCGGGAGCGTTGTTCATAGACTGGCCATTCCCAGACGAACAACGCCGTGCAGAGCGTTCCGGCACCGATGGCATACCGAACACAAGCCTTGCGGACGCGGGCACCCGGCTGCCCGGCCAAGCTGACACACTGCCGCATTCGACCAAGTCCCAAGAACAGAAAGAGGAAAACATAGCGCCCGATGTCCAAGAGGCGCAGGCAGACGCCGTTGTGCAACCACCGCAAGACACTGCGGACCCGGGTCGGCAAACCGCCGAACTCATTCGAAGCATGGTCAATGCAAAGCTCTCCGTGGTTAGCGGCACAACCATATCCTCCTCGATTTTCTCCGACGGTATACTCGCGGAAGTTCCCAACGAACCGTTGGTAAAGCAGGTGCTCGACACCACTACTGGACTGCGCAAGACAAACCCAGCACAGTATCAAGTCGTCATGGATTCACTGCGAACCGCCATGCGGCGGTATTCCGAGGAACTCTCCGACGAACAGGTTCTATTACCCAAAGGCTCAGTTGCCTGGCCCTATCTGCTTTCCATGCTCAGTGACGACCCTCACGATCTCGAATATGCCGAACGTGTGGCAAACGCTCTGAAATGACCGTCGCAACGCAACCCACCCGGACGACGGAACCTGTTCCACCCAGGGCGCAGGCCTTGTCGGCATCATGCATCCGTTCTTCACAATCCCGCCAAACCGAAACGTTTGTGAACAAACGCTACTGCGCCTTCGTTACAACCATCTGCACGTAGGACATTGTGTCTCCGTCCACTTGTCCGAGCAGGTCAATGGTGTTGGAGGGGGCATTGCCCGCGCGCGTATTGGCCAGACAGTATCCGGACATGGCCTTCTTCGCGGCAATGGGAACAAGCGGGGCGTCTTCCACAGGCGGACACACCTGCATCAGTTTGTACCCCGCGTCCGACCCGTTCACCGTCATTACGGCGTAGAGCGTCCCGTCCGCCGCGACATGAAACCGCGCATGGCTGCACTGCTTCTTTTCACTGCCCGGATGGAGCACCTTTCGCGAGACAACCACACCGTCCCTGACAACCGCAAGACACAATGACGAGGCAAGGGACCTGCCGGGAAAGAACTTGTCGCGCATCAGGGCGGAGGCCACTTCGCGCTCGGTGTACATGATATACGCTTCATTCTGGGGACCGATCCACAGGTCCTGGTTCGAAATGGCGCCGGCGGTCTTGTCCACGTTTGCAATTTCCAAGGGCGCGCCAAAACCGCCTTTCGTGATGTCGGGGGCACTTGTGTAATACAGTATGCGGAACACGTAGTCCCAAGCAGCCTTGGTCTGCTCGAACTTGTAGGTCTTCCATTCCTCCACCGGTTCAACGATGTCGCCCACGGCAAGAACATGCACCGCGTTGCCCCGGAGCGCCACCTGCGGGTAGCACGCGCGGATGGGAAAGCTTGCGGATGCATTGGCCAGCGTCCTGCCATCGTCCGAAAGAAGACAGGCGTTCTGTTCGCCGCTCTTGGCGTCGATGTTCAGCAGTAGCGCCTGCCTGGACTGCGGGTCCGTGGCAAAGCCCCGGTAACTGTGGTCCGTGTAATAATGCTCCCTGTCCCACGACGGCGCAAGTACGGCCCGCCCCGGAACCGCGCCGGTGAAATCGAACCGGATGATCCGGGGAACGCAGTTGCCATACTTGGTTCCCGGCGGCTGGGTGGAGTCGTTTACCGAGAGAAACAGGCTCTTTCCCAAAACACCCAGCGGACAGGGTTCACGCTGAATGAACTGGTCCTGTTCCGCAACCATTTTCCAGCCGTCAACCGTGCGTTTCAGCAACCGCCACCGGGTGTTGCTCAGCGGCGGCACGCCGTCGCCGGTTTCCTGCTGGCTGACATACACATCCTCCCCGATACGCGCGATGTTGGTGCTGCCGTAGTCCCACAGCGGCCCGGAACCGTTGTTCGGATTTACGAACTTGTACACATCCTCCTCCGCCTTCACCTCCACCTCCACGGTCTGGGCCTGCCCCGCAAGGGGCAGCAGAATTGCCGCCAGGACAACCAGTCTCATCATGGCAATTTGCCTCCCTGACTATTTTCCGGAAACGTATTCCGGGTTGGGCCGTGGCATGTTTGCGTCAATCCTCTTCCGCCAGCCAACCAGCATTTCCAGCATCCGCCGCGCCCGCTCGGGCTGATCCGGCGCACGGTTTCGTGTTTCGCCAATATCCTCTTTCAAATTGTACAGTTCGAGATCGCCGAACTCGAAGTTCTCGATGAGCTTCCAGTCGCCCACCCGGACGGCCCCGCCTGGACGGCCGCCCTGGTTCGAGAAATGGGGATAATGCCAGTAAAGTGCGTCGCGTCCGAGGTGCGCACTCGGGTTGTCGAAAAGGGGGGAAATATCCACTCCGTCCAAATGCACCGCGCCCGCGTCAGCCGGGGAAATACCGGCAAGAGCGGCCACGGTGGGCAGAAAGTCGATGCTGCACACGGGCTCGTCGCAGACGGTTCCGGGCGCGATGCCGCCCGGCCGGCACACGATCATGGGTTCGCGAATCCCTCCCTCGTGCAAATACCCCTTGCCGTCGCGCAACGGCGCGTTGCTCGTTGCCTGCGGGAAGTTCAGTTCCTTCACGGCCAGCCCCCCGTTGTCCGAGAAGAAGATGAATATCGTGTCGTTTTCGATGCCGCAACGCTCCAGCATCTCCAGCACCCTGCCCGCGCTGTCATCGACCAATTCGACCATGGCTGCATACACCGGGTTGTTCTGATGTCCCGGCAGTGCCGGATGGGACGCCAATTTTGCCTCGTACTTGGCAATTTTGTCCGCCTTGGCCTGGAGCGGCAGATGCACGGAGTAATGGCAGAAGTTCAGGAAAAACGGCCCCTTCTGGTGGGTCTCGATAAAGCGGCAGGCCTCGTCGGTCAGCCGGTCTGCGAGATATTCACCGTCGAAGGTTCCCTGCACGGGAGGATTGCCTTCCCAGTCGGGCCAGAAGTGGCTCTTAGGCATGCCGCTCTGGCAACCGGCATAATTGAAGTCAAAACCCTGATCCCCGGGCCAAAATCCCTTCTTGCCGAGATGCCACTTCCCGATATGGCCGGTGAAATAGCCCGCCTGCCGCAACACCTCGGCAACCGTGACCTCTTCCAGCGGCAGTTCATCCGCATATACCGCGGGCAGCAGCGGAGAGTCCCTGGGACTTCGGTCGCCTTTGAGGAAGTCTGTCAGTTTCAGGCGGGCCGGGTATTTGCCCGTCATGATGCTCGCCCGTGTGGGCGAACACACGGGGCAGGCCGCATAGGCCTGCGTGAAGCGCACCCCCGCCGCGGCCAGCCGGTCGAGATTGGGCGTCTCATGAAGCGTGCTTCCGAAACATCCCAAGTCGGCATACCCCATGTCATCCACCAGCATAAAGATGATATTGGGCGGTTTGGGGGGCGGCGCCGCCACTTTCGGCTTGCTCGGCAGAGACACACATCCCCCCAGCGCGAGGGTTGCCGCGAGGGCACCCAGGAACTCTCTTCGATCCTGCCGGTTATGCGCCATTTCATTATCCTTTCCGCGTGCGGGCACTACTCCACAACAAACCATGTGACGCCGTGCGCGGCGATCTTCACCGGAAGCACGACACGGCAGCCGGGATCAAGCGGGAAAGAATTCGAATCCCCTTCCTGTTCGCGGATACGGGCCGTCCCCGCAAGACCCGTGTAATACAGCGGCAGGGTTACGGTCTTTTCCACCGCCTCGTCAAGAGGATTATAGATCATGGCAAACCCCTTTTCCTTCAGCCACGGATTAACGTGCAGCATGCAGTCGATATCACGGGAATCAGCGCGGCGCACATGGACGATATCCGAATCGAGTATGTCGCGGTACTTCCTGTAAAAGCCGATCCACTTCTTGACCACCGCCTTCGTCTCGTCGGTGTCATACCAGCGCGTGCCGCGGTAGCATGCCTGCACCCCGGAGCCGAAGTTCTGCGCCAGATGCGCTTCATATGCGTCCAGATGTTTTGAAAGGGGTTCCAGTGTGGCCTCGTCACCGCCGCCGTGATATTCCACGAGCGGCACAAACATCCACCCCATGCTGGGCATCTTTTGCCAGGTGCCGTCGAAGATGTTCTGGCGGCCCAGAATGACCTGACGGTCCCGCGGCAGTGACCAGTTCACCTCCCGGTAACCCATGCCGGTCTTGCTGGAACCGGTCAGGAAGTACCAGTCCGGCACATTCAGATAAGTACCCCGCGCGCGGCACCAGCGGTAGAAGCCGGTAATCTTCTTCCACTGCGTCCATTGCGAGTCCTTGACTCCCCTGTGCCCCGGATGCTTGTCCGAAGCGCACAAATCGCCGGGATAGGACCCGTCGTGTTCCAGAATGTCCACGCCCGTCTGCTCGATGAAACGTTGGATTTTCGCGAAATACTGTTCGCCCCACTTGCTGCCCAAACAGGGGGAATCGCCAAAGATCGCCCCGCCGCGTTTCCCCGTGTCGGGATTGATGACGTCGTCCTCCTCGCTGATCTTGCGGCTGGCCAGCAGGGAGTACCCGCCCAACTCCACGTTCTTGGCGTGGGCGTAATCAACCAGTTCCCTGATTTCCGCGATATAGGACGGACTGTCCTTTTCCATGTCAAAACCGCTTCCGAAGCTCAGGATGACCATTTCCGCGCCAACTTCGGCCGTCTGGTCTATCGCAAGGCGCACATCGTCGGGCTTCGCCTTTCGCGCATGAAAGAGTATCGGGTTCTCCGTCGCCCACGGGCATATGGTCCTGTACATCCGGTGCTGGGCCAGACTCCTGCGTTCACGGTCCGTCGAGTCATGCACCAGTTCAAAGGTGCGGAACGACTCAAAAGTCCCGCCAACGGGGATGGCAATATCGGGACCGACAGGCGGACGGCTCTCCATCAGCACGGGCGTCTTCAGTTCATAGTTCACCTGTGTCGTGTACTGCGGGTCCGGCATCCACTGCGTGGTGCGGTTTCCTGTCATGGCGTCCATGCCGTGAAAGGCGTAGTCGCTTTCGACATAGAGGTTCGGTCCCTCCCACTGTTCCCGCGAGTCCACGACCGACTCGGACTCCACCACGGCCAGTATTTCGTTTGCAAAGCTGTCCAGGGTGATTGGCTGTCCGCTGCTGTTCTCCAATGCAAACCATTTGGCCACCAACGGAATGCCGTCGTATATTTCGTAATGCACCGAAAGAACCAGGCCGCCGAGTTTGCCGGCGGGCGGAACATAGTGAAAAACGACAGAGGCACCGGGAGCGGGCCAGGGGAGGTCCGCGGCGTGGCGGACGTGTTTCCACGGAAAACGTTCCTCGGTTGCTCCCGCATCGAAACCGACGCACTGAAACGCCCCCGGATCGGCGGTCATCTTCTCCAGCCAGGCCGGCTGGAGATAGGCATAGTCCGGTTGACCGTTCAGTCCCCCCACGTCATAGGCCTGGCCGTCAATGGAAACCCGCGCCTCGGGCTTTACGCCGCGCAGGATGGACGCGCCCGTCATCAGGTTGTCGAATGCCACGGTGGCCCCGTTGGGCGCGACGCGGAAGGTGCGGGAGACGAGGCCGTTGACCAGAACAATCTCGTTGTCCCTGCCGGTCCGGTAAACGCCGCTCTTCGCTTCGATCCGCCGCACCAACCAGTCGTCCTTCGGGGCGGATTTCATTTCCGGGGGCAGCAGGGGAAACGCATTCACCATGGCCGTGAGGTCCGCGGCGCGTGCGCCAAGAGACGCGAGGAAGAGCACGAGAAGCACGGACAAGCGGTTGCTGTGGCGCATGACGGTCTCCAGTGGGTTGTCTTTCCACGTGTCATGGTAGCAAATCCCACGCACCACAAGACACACCCGATCATCCGGGTGGGAAACACCCCCGTTGTTTTGCGACAATGCATTATGCCGTCCAGTTCTCCAACCAAAAGGAGCACAATCATGAACTATGGGAATCTTCGCCCGCGGCGGTGCCTGACGCACGTCATCGGCGTTTTCTTGACTTGCTGCCTTCTGCCCGGAGCGATTGCCACGGGAAAAGCGGCGGCGCAGGCAGGCCCGGGACTTGTCGTGGACCGGCTGCGCTGCGAGTATCTCGCAAATCCCCTTGGCATTGACGTTCGCCAGCCCAGGCTTGGCTGGACCGTCAGGTCGGACCAGCGGGGCCAGAAACAGACTGCCTATCAGATTCTGGTGGCTTCCTCGCGGGAGGCGCTCAACACGGACCAGGGTGACCTTTGGGATACGAAAAAGGTCGCTTCGGACGATACGGTGCTTGTTCCCTACGCGGGCAAAGCACTGACTTCGCGTGCCGCCTGTTTCTGGAAAGTGCGCGCCTGGGACAAGGACGGAACAGTATCCCCTTGGAGCGGGGTTTCCTCGTGGACCATGGGCCTGCTGGAACCCGCCGACTGGACCGCAAAGTGGATCGGCCAGGCAAAAGAGGCCTATACCAAATCGGCGGATGCCCCGGCGCCGTTCCTCCGCACAACCTTCACCGTTGACGCAAGGCCGGTCCGCGCAGTGGCGTATGTGGCGGCTTTTGGCTATTACGAACTCCACCTCAATGGAAAGGCCATTGGCGACGACGTATGCAGCCCGCCGGTCAGCGACTACAACAAACGCGCCTATTATCTTGCTTATGATGTGACCGACGCGGTCACCGCCGGCGCCAACTGCCTTGGCCTGTGGCTTGGACGCGGCTGGTACTGCGCCGAGTTTCCCGGAGTGACCCATCCCGGACCCGTCGCGCGGGTGCAGCTTGAAATCACCCTGGACAACGGGAAGGTCATTTCCATTGCCAGCGACGGGACATGGAAGCTGCATGCGAGCCCGGTGAAGGCCCTGGG
>CAZOMH010000187.1:0-7763 GCA_964580415.1 uncultured Nitrospirales bacterium | reverse complement strand
GTTGGCCTTGGCCAGTTCCACCTGCGCGTCCAGCTCCGCGTGGGCCAGTTCCAGCAGGGGCGCGTCCCCGGCGACCACGTCCCCTTCTTTCACATGCACTTCGGCCACCGTGCCGATGCCGCCCGCGGCCACCTTGGCCGTTTTGGGCGCCGTTACCGTGCCCGATGTGATGGCCGCCACGGTCTCCGTCACCATGCCGCGCGTCACCCTGGTCACCGTCACTTTCAGGGGAATATCGCGCATGGAGTAGGCAATGCCGCCGCCCACGACGCCTCCGACGAGCACCAGCCAGAAAAGGGTGCGGAGTGTGCTTTTGATCATCGTTGTTCCTGCCTTATGTCGCTCACCAGCTTTCCGTCGCGGAAGCTGATCACGCGCTGTGCATGCGCGGCTACTTCGGGTTCGTGGGTCACCATGACGATGGTGTGTCCCTGTTGGTGGAGTTCCTTGAATATGGCGAGAATGGCGTCGCCGCTGTGGGTGTCCAAATTGCCCGTCGGTTCGTCCGCAAAGATGATGCTCGGCTTGTTTACCAGCGCCCGCGCGATGGCCACGCGCTGGCGCTGTCCGCCCGAAAGCTCGGACGGACGGTGCCCCATCCGGTGGGCCAAGTCCACTGCGGCCAGCGACTCTGTGGCGCGCCGGGTGCGCTCGCGCCGGGGAATCCCCGTGTACATCAGGGGAAGTTCAACATTGTCCAGCGCCGTGCTCCGGGCAAGAAGGTTGAAATTCTGGAAGACAAAACCGATTTCGCGGTTCCGGATTTGGGCCAGTTGGCTTTCGCTGAAAGAGCTGACTTTGTGGCCGTTCAGCCAGTAATCGCCCGAGGTGGGACGCGAAAGACAGCCCAGAATATCGAGGAAAGTGGTTTTTCCAGACCCCGAGGGCCCCATGATTGCCACGTAGGTGCCCCGCGCTATGTCCAAAGACACCCCATCCAGGGCATGCAGGGAATCCAAGCCCATGGTATATACTTTATGCAAATCACGAACCGTGATGAGGCTATCGCCGCTGGGAACGCTCATGGATGCGTATGTTAACATACCCAAAGGGCTCTTGGCACATCGGTTGGTAGTACCTATCAGGGCGCCGGTGGTGTCCGAAAACGGAGCGTTCGGTCATACGGGGCAGTCTGGGCGGACGGTTTGTAGTATTATTATTGGTAGTATCTATTTCCGCAGTGCGGTTTGTCCGGTGATTTTTTGCGTGCCATGCACGGCAAGTACGGGGCAACCGTGGACCCCGAGTCCGACCGGCCTGCGGATGCTGTTGCAGCCCGGCCATACCGACTGGACCGGCGACGTGGTGTTCCTGTCCGAACATTCGGGCGGATAACACTGTGAGTGATATGGGACGACATTCTGATTGTTGCAGACTTCAACGGACCTTCTGCGACCGGAAAGGATTCATTCATGAAGAAGTATCTTCGGGCCTGCGCGGGCGCGGTCCTGCTTGTGCTGATTGTCGCCGGATGCGCCGAACTGGGCATCACGCCGCCCTTTGACGCCACCGGCGTCTACCGGGGAACGTGGGAGGGGACTGTGCAGGGCAGCGACGATGGAGACCGCACTTGCGCCGTCACTTTCGACCTCAAACAGGATGACAGTTATGCGTTGTTTCAGGGTTTCGCGCTTGCCGGCACCGCCACGATGTATTTTTCCTGCGCCTCCATGCTCGACGACATCGCCGAAACCGGTCTTCCCTCACGGGTGAGTCTTGACGTGAAGGGATTCCTCCTGCCCAGCGGTGAAATAGTCTTTGCCAGTATCGAGCCCGGCACCGCCCAGTCCTTGCTTATCGCCGTAAACGGCACCGGTCTCGACAACGACAAGAGCGGGACCATGGACCAGATCAAGGGCAACTGGACCCTTGTTATCGACCAGCCCAGCCATGCCCGCATCACCATCAACGGCACCGTGGACGCCGAAACAAATTGACGCAGTTCCTTCCGGTGCGCGTGCGGGCGGGGCGTTCGCGCTGAAATTGGCGTCAGTTCCCGGTCTGCGGCACATGCTCCTGCACCCGTCCCGCGCCGGTCCCCGTGCGGCAACCGCTTGAATTGCGGCCTTTTGTCCGCATTGCGCATGAGACTTGGATTCGCGCGGCAAAGTTGGCACACTATAGACTGTTCGGGCCACGGATGTGGCGTGAGTAAGGTGCGTCTTGCCAATGAAGTTGATACATACATCGGATATACATTTGGACGCCTGTTTTGCCGGTGCGGGGATGCCGCCGGGATTCGGGGCCAAGCGCCGTCATCAACTGCGGGAGAATTTTGCCGCGGTGCTGCGCCATGCCTGGACCTGCGGCGCAGAGGCGGTGCTGATTGCGGGCGACCTGTTCGAGCAGGACCGCGTCAGCCGCGACACGCTGGCGTTCCTGCGCGATCAGTTTGAGCGGCTTGCGCCTCTGCCCATTCTCATCAGCCCGGGCAATCTCGACCCTTGGTCGGACGAGTCGCCCTGGTATGTCGAGGAATGGCCGGGCAATGTGCATGTTTTCAACCAGCCCGAGTGGACTGCCTGGGAATGTCCCGGCACGCCGCTGACGGTGCATGGTTTCGCCTTTACCGGTCCGGACATGCCGGGCGACGTGTTTGGCCGTCTGCGCGTGCCGCGCGACGGCCGCGTGCATGTGGCGCTGGCCCACGGCGCGGAGCGGTCCTGTCTGGGTCCGCCGGACAAGCCGCGCGCCCCCTTCGATCTTTCCGCCGTGGCGCAGCCGGGCCTGCACTATCTCGCCCTGGGCCATATCCACCGCATGATTGCCGTGCGCCAGGATCAGGGATTCCAGGCATGGTATCCGGGTCCGCCGGAAGGCCGGGATTTTGACGAGTTGGGCCCCATGCGCCTGCTGGAGGTGGAGATTATTCCGCCCGAGGCCAACGCCTCCGCAACGGTGCTCGTTGCGCCGCGCCAGCTGTCCAGGCTGGTTTATGCCTCCGCCGAAATCGACTGTTCCACGCTGCCCGACGCGGACGCGGTGATCGGGGCGGTCCTGGAAAGCCTGGCCCAGCCCGAGACCGCGGTGGTGGCCCGGGCCGTGCTGACCGGCATGGCTCCGCCGGACCTGCGCGAGGGGATTCCCGGAATAGCGCAGTCGCTTGAGAGTCGTTTTGAGGCGGTCCGCATCGATGATCGCACGCTGCCCAACGACGATTTTGCGGCCATCGGACGCGAGGATACGGCGCTTGGAGAGTTTGTGCGCGGCCTTACCGAGGCGCGCGATGCCGAGTCCGACCCGGCCCGCCGGGCCGTGATTGACCGCGCACGCGAGGTGGGGTTGGCCGCCTTCCTGGGCCGCGAACCGCAGGTGCGCGGCATGGAGGCGCCGCTTCCATGAGACTTTGTGAAGTTGTCATCGACGGCTACGGTCGCCTGTCCGATTGCAGCCTCAACTTCGGGCCGGGCCTGCAGGTGGTGATTGGCCCGAACGAGCGCGGCAAATCGACCGTCCGTTGTTTCGTCACCGACATGCTCTACGGCCAAAAGCGCGACGGAGCGCAGGCCCTTTACGAGGAGAGCAACGCGCTGCGCCTGCCGTGGACCCGGCCTGAATGCTACGGTGGCCGGCTTCTCTACGAACTCGACAACGGCGCGCGGATCGAGGTGCGCCGCACCTTCCACCGCGGCCGCGAACAGGTGCGTGTTTTTGACGTGCAGCAGGACCGCGATATCACCGCGTTGTTTCCCGTGCTCGCCAACCGCGAGATCGACTTTGCCCGTGCCCATCTCGGTCTGGGCAAGGCCGTGTTTGTCAACGCGGCCACCATCGGCCACCTGAGCCTGGACGGGCTTGGTGACCAGGACGCGCTGGATGAAATCCGCGACCGGCTGCTGGCCATTGCCGATTCCGGCGCGGGCGGCCGGTCGGCCGACGCGGCATTGCGCGCCCTTTCCGCGCGCATCGAGTCCATTGGCCGTCCCGACGTCCGCAACAGGCCGCTGCCCATGGCTGCGGCCCGGCTGGCCGCCCTCAACGAGGAATATGCCCGGGGCGCGGCCGCGCGCCGCGAACTGGCGGATTTGGCGCGCCGCAGGGGCGCGCTCAAGCGCCGCGCGGCGGACCTGGAAACCGAACATGCGCTGGTGGAGAATGCGGTGGCCCGCGCGCGCGCGCACCGGCGCGCCGCGCGGCTGGTGGACGCCGAGCGCATCCAGCAGCGCATCGACGAAATAACGCAGCGCTGTTTCCAGTTGGGACCGTTCCGCGACACCCCGCTGGAACGGCTGGCCGACGCGCAGCAGGCGCGCATCCATGCAGAAACCGCCCGGCTCCAGGTGGAGCGGCGCGGACAGGAACTTGCAGAACTGGCCAACCAGGTCGAGGCCGAGCGCCTGCGCGGCGCCGAGGACACGGTCGTGATGCCGTTGCCCGTGCCCGAGGCCGTCGAGTTCCGCTATCACGAACTGCGCGGCATGAACGACCGTTTGGACGAGCGGTTCAACGACGCCGAGTCACGGCTGCGCCAGATTGAGGAGCAGGTCGTTGCCACGCAGAAACGCCTGGCGGAACTGCCCGATTTCGGACGGGAGACGGCCGATCCCATTGAATGGCTCACCCAGCTGCAAAGCTCGTTCAACCACGCCCAGCGCGCCCGCGAAGAGGCGGCGCGCGAACTGGAACGGCTTCAGGAGGAGGTGGAGCGCCGCCAGAACGCCATCGCGGCCGATGCGGACCTCTTCCGCAACTGCGAATCCTTTTCGGACCGTCTCCGCGAGTTTGACCACAACCGCCGTCAGGCGGCCGAAAAGCGGGTCGAAACGGAGAACCTGCTGCACACGCTGCGCGGCACCCGCGACGAACTGAAAGAAAGCCTGCCCGGCCTGGCATCACTGTCGGGCGCGCTCGGCTTTGGTATTCTCATCCTAATGGGGATTCTCTTCTGGACAGGCAAGCTGCCCATCCTGTTTGCCGTGTGCATCATCCTGCTGGCGCTCGGCTATTTCCTGTTTCACCTGGTTTCCACCCGGACCCGCGTCATCGAAATGACCGAGCGGGTCGCCGTCATACAGGGCGACCTCGACATGATGGACGCCGCCGACCCCGACCTGTCCCCGGTCGAACTTCTGCTCAAGCGCGCCGATTGCCTTACCCTTCGCGAACTCGAGGGGCGCTACGACCGGTACCGCGACGCCAACGCCCAGCTAAACGCCACGATCCGGGAGATGGAACGCCAGGAAGCGGCGGCCCGCGACAGCGAAGAGCGCGTGCCCAGGCTCTATGAACGGCTGACCGGCGCATTCCAGCGTCTCGGCGAGACGCTCCGTGACGAGAAGGATGTGCATAACGCCGTCGGCCGTGTCATGGCCCGTTACCAGGAATACCGCGATGCAAAGCGGCGCATGGCCGACTTGCGCAGCTCCATGCAGTCCTCCATCGAGCGCCGCCGCGAACTGCGCGAGGCGCTTGACACCACGCAGGACGCGCTTGCGCTGGTCGATGCGCAGATTCGCAGCACCATGCGCGAGGGCGGATTCGCCGAAGAGCAGGGCATGCCCGACACGCTGGCCGCGCTGCGCGCCTACGGCGAGTACACCTCCCAGCGGCAGGCCCGCATCAGCCGCATGGGGCTGCTCCGGGAGCAGGCCGACACCGCACAGCGTCTGTTGATGGAAGACCGCGCCGATGAACTGAGCCGTCGCAGGCGCCTGGAGGAACTGCTCGAGACCGCCGGCGTGGTCTCGGTGGAGGAGTGGCAGGAACGCACTGAAAAGGCGCGGGAATACCGGAGCCTGCAGGAGACCCGCCTGGCGCTGGAGGAACAACTGTCCGGACTGCTCGAGGGCGGCACGCTGGCCGACCTGCGCCGCGCCGCCATCGAGGCCGAGGCCGGGGCACCGCCGGACACGCTGGAGGAACTCGAGGCCGATTTGCTCCGCGTTTCCACCGGGATGGAGGCCGTGCGGCAGGAAATACATGCGTTGGCGCTGGCCGCCGCCGAAAAGGGGGCGGCATACCGGCCCCTCAGCGAGATCGAGGAGGATCGCGCGGCGGTTGAGTCCGTGGTGCGGGACATGCAGGAAGAATTCGAGGCCGCCGCCCAGGCGCTGGTGATCATTGAGGATGTCGCCGTGTCGCGCCACGCGCGCATCGCGCCCATCGTTGCCCGCGAGGCGTCCGCCTGCCTGCATCATGTCACCGGCGGCGTCCACGGCGATTTGGTCATCGGACCCGACTTCCGCATCGGACTGAAGACAGCCGGGCCGTCCTTCGCCGAGAAGAGCCTGAGCAAGGGCGCGCTCGACCAGCTTTACCTGTCCCTGCGCATCGCGCTCGTGCGTTTCCTGTGCGCCGACCGTGAGGCCGTGCCCCTCCTTTTTGACGACCCCTTCGCCAACTATGACGACCAGCGTTTGCGGGCCGCCATGGAGCTCCTGTGCGACGTGGGCGAGCGCCATCAGGTGCTGTTGTTTACCTGCCGTGAGGATGTGGCGACCGTTGCCACCGAACTTGGCGCTCCTGTGCTGGCGCTCTAAACAGATACAAGCAGCCATAAACGAACAGCGTTTATGACGGTTTGTGTCTGTATTGAGTTGAACGGGGTTTGCGCGGGCATCGGAGGGGAGGGGGCGCGACATTCCCTGCGATACACGGTGCGACCATATCAAGGGCCTGCCACAGACCGTGGGGGAATTTGGTATTGCGAGTATCTTGTCCCCGTGCTATAATCAATATAGGTCAGAGCCATATGTGGCGTTTCTCCTTCCGCGGAGGTCTGGTGCGTTAGCGTATCAGACCTCTTCATTGTTCTTCGCGGAAAGTCTTCACGTTTCACGGGAATCACGGGCCCCAGCCGTCAACTCACAACCACTGGACGAATTCGATCACGTTGTTGTCCGGGTCGGCCATGTAGCACCAGCGCACTTTGCCGGGAATCGCCAGCGGTCCTTTGAGGAGGGGGATGTCCGCCTTGGCGAGGGTGTCCAGCATGAGGTCCAAGTCGTCAACACCGAGGGCTACGTGGGGGCAGTAGGGCGGTTGGGGGGCGGCCAGCGTGTGGGGGAGGGGCTGGTTCTGTTCGCCGAGCATCTGGAGCAGTTCCAGGTTGCCGCCTTCCAGTTCGATGTAGGCAAAGGCTTCGTGGTGTGCCTCATCCAGTTCGCGAAACATGAATTTTAGGCCCAGCGTTTCCGTGTAGAAGGCAATGCTCCGGTCGAGGTCGGCCACCTGCAGGGCCACGTGGTCAAGGCGGTGCATCAGAGCAGCTCTTCCTGCACGTAGGCCACGGCGTTCCGGAACACCTGGAGGCCCATGCCCTCGGCGGGCAGATTTTCCATGCGGGTCCAGTTGGGGTGGTTGGTCGGGTCCTGGAACGCCTCGGGGTGCGGCATAAGGCCGAAGATGCGGCCCGACGGGTCGCAGATGCCCGCGATGTCGTCGGCCGCGCCGTTTGGATTGAAGGGGAACTCGCCGTTGGCCGGGCTGCCGTCGGGCTTGACGTAGCGCAGCGCAATCTGGCCGTTGGCCCGGAGCCGTTCCATGACGGCGGCGTCCTTCACGATGAACTTGCCCTCGCCGTGGCGTACGGGCACTTCAAGTGTGTCCATGCCCTTGAGCCACACGCATTTCGTTCCGGGCGCGATGCGCAGTTTCACCCAGCGGTTCTCGAAACGGCAGGTGTCGTTCCAGGCGAGCGTGACTTCCTGCTTGAATTCGCCCTCGAAGAGCGGCAGGATGCCCATCTTCACCATGACCTGGAAGCCGTTGCAGATGCCGACGACGATCTTGCCGTCGTTGACGAACTTCTTGACGGGGCCGCC